>JAEYWQ010000397.1 GCA_023428885.1 Bacillota bacterium | reverse complement strand
CTTCATCACTTAATAAATACTTGCATTCTTTCTTACTGTTCTCAATAAAATAGCGATATTCTGTTAGAAGATCATCTCCCTGAACAAAGGCTTCTACGTCCTCAATCTTTGCAAGATACTTCTTCATTATGGTATTGGCTTTTGCTGTGTTACTCATCTTAGCGCTGATCTGTCCAAGATAGGAAACGCTTGTGCTATCCTGAGTATTGGTTGATTGACAAAGGGAACAATAGGTGTAGAGCTTGTCTACTAATGCCAGATACCCCTCCCATACTAAAAGTAAACGACGAACTGTCTCTTTCTCCACCTTGCTGTTTAGACCTTTGCTAAACTCGTTCATCTCATCTCCAAGTCTATCCAGTTTCTTCAGATCCTCTTGAAATTCCTTGGAATCATAACCATCGTAAATTTCTTTTAATGACCATTTGTAATCCATCCAGGTACCACCTCTCGTATTCTATAATTTGATTTTATGCTGTAACTGTTTCGTATCTTCATAGCTACGAAGCAAGTTAACATTCCGTATTCTTCTTATCTAACATTATATCATCTTTTAATTATACTTTCATCGGTATCATATGGCAAATAAAAAATAAGTTAAGTGTCTGCATAGTACACTCTCGTCAATGAAGATCAATGATAAGCATAAAAGAAGGACCTGATTTCTCAGATCCTGTCTTAATATTCTACTTAAATGAATTCTGAGGGCCGATTCCCTCTCTCACTACATTATGCTCCTGATTCTGATTCTCTACTTTTTTCTTTTTTGTCACGTTGTTAAACTTTTCGTTAACCTTTTTTTGTGTTTCTTTCTCAATATCGTGTTTACTTCCAGTTAAATTCACATCTGTATTTTTCAATGTAATCTCCTTTCCTAGTCACAACTGTATCTTGTTATATAGATCAGCTTATACTTTATATATTCTAAGTTGTTACCTATTTTTCTCATTATTATACTGAGTTTTTATATAGATTGCTGCGCTCTGCGCAGCAATTTTACTATAACTAACTAAGTCCTCAGAACTGAAATCAGCAGGATCTTCTCCTTGTATTCCTCCTGTCACTTCTCCTGCAGCATATAAGCCTGGAATGATAGAATCAGTCCCAGAGACCACTTCTGCTTTGGCGGTAATCTCAATCCCACCCAGGGTGTTATGAATGGCTGGAGATACCTGAATAGCATAATAAGGAGCTTTTGCTATCGGCTGATATTGATCTAGACTTCGGTTGAAACTATCTCTTGATCCTGAAGCCAAATTCATATTCCATTCTTCGATTGTATGATTCAGTGTCTCCATATCCACCTTAAGATCTTTTGCTAAATCAGTCAAACGCTCACTTTGTTCCACGATATCTCTGTTGATATAGTCCTCGATCACACTTAATCTTTCTCTTAATTGCTGATCGAAGATGAGATACGCATACTCTCCTTCTTGAGCCATGATAGCTTTAGAAAGCAAGTCTCTACTACTGCTTTCATTGAAAAACCTCTCGCCGTTTTGATTCACTAGGATAGCTCCATAATCTCGTAAAGATGTAGCAATTATGTTGTTTGCTTTCACATCTACCGTCGGATCAACTTGAATCTCTTCCATATAAATGATACTAGCACCAACTTCTTGTGCCATTACAATCCCATCCCCTGTACTGCCATCTGCATTGACTGTCCTGTAATTATCATAGTCCGGGCAAAATGCAGCAACCATCTCATGATTAGCTCCATAACCACCTGTTGCAATAATAGCTGCTTTGCAATGAATTAAGTAATCCTTTGTTTGTCCCGCAGCAAAAACTCCAGTAACTTTACCATTCTCCATGATCAGTTTTGTTGCCTGAGTATGATAGAAAATATCTACTTGCTTTTCTTTTAACTCTTCTAGCCAGTCCTCGATCATGGAAGGCCTGCCCTTGCTTGCTCCTGGATTCATTGTTTCTTCCCTGCCATCTATTGCATGAATGGTGTTACCTCCTGCCCTCGTTGATTTTTCCAGAACAATCAGGTCTAAACCTTGCGATTTTGCTTCTAGGGCAGCAGTTATTCCAGCTCCACCTGCCCCAATAACAACCAAATCAACCGATATTTCCTCTTCATCGCGTGTCACAGGTATAATTGGTTTTGCGCTAACTGGCATGTGATTTGAACTTAGTATTAATGTTTGTCTTACTGCTTGTATTACTACTTGAGTCACTTCTTCTTTCCTATCTGTAGCACTAGAGGAAGCACCATCTATGTCAACCTTCTGAGTGACTTCCAGTTTACTACATGACAGTATCGCAAAGGAAAACACAATAACGAAAAGAAAGGAAATAATACGCTTACTCATCTCTAACTCCTTAATAGCATAAGTTAATGAAATAGAAGGAACATCTTTTGTTCCTCCTAGTAGTTTGCATATATTTCCTTCTTTTATACATAATTCCTAATCTACATCCTTAGTAGCGTATCTCTGATATTTCGCTTCCTATAACCTTCTTGATTCTTATTCTAGTCTGCTCTAGCTTAGGCTGTAAGTTAGAGTACTGGTTTAAATGTTTGGACACCGGTAATATAACATAGCTCATATTCTGATAGCTACTAATGACTTTCATCGGGAAATACCCAATTGCTCCTGGATATACAATGTCCTTATTCCTGTGGAGATTTACTTCTAATACAATAGTGTCCGAATTAATCTCTCTGGTCATACTCGATACAAAATTCCCCATGGAATAGATACATAAAACCTGTCTACCATCGCTGGTTGTGATATAAGTAGCTTCCTGTAAACAGTGTGGATGTGAGCCAATGATCAAATCAACACCTGCTTCAGCCATCTGATTTGCGTGTTGTTTCTGAAGGGCTGTAACCTCATGGGTATTCTCTACCCCCCAGTGATTGTAGGCAACGATATAATTTGCACCGCTTTCCTTGGCAGCTTTTACATCCCGCATCACCTTGTCTTTGCTGTAACAGCTGATTAAGCTCTCCACTTGGCTGCTTGGAAGTGTATTCCTTGCATTTATCAATTCTGTATAAGATAGAATTGCTACTGTGATTCCCTTAGCTTCGTATAGAATAAAGGATTGCTCTTGTTGATCTAAAAATGTTCCTGTATGTACTAAATTATTCTCATCTAATTTTTCAATCGTTTCTGTAATACCAATGACATCTCCATCCAAAGCATGATTATTAGCTGTGACCACTGCATCAAAACCTGCATCAACTAAGGCTTTCAGATAACTTTCCATAGCATTACAATTAGGATTACTACCCTTTGTTTTTTCCTGATAAGTATAAGGATTGGAAGGAGAAATCAGAGTTTCTAAATTCCCTATCACGATATCTGCATTCTGAAATAACGGTTTCACATAGGTAAAGCTAGCTGTAAAGTCGAACATTCCCTTTTTGTTCACTACCTTCTGTTGTCCTCCAAGACACATTAAGTCTCCAGTGAACATCAAGGTAATGGTAGAATTCTCTTCTATAATCGTTTGAATGGCATCTGTGTCCTTGATGCTTTCTTTCGCTACTCCGTCAGCTGTCACTTTACTTGACTCCTGAGTTGTCCCTTTTGAATCATATGTTATCTCTTTTGTGATATCTTTTGTTGAACCTACCGTTGAATCTTTTGATTTATCTTGGGTTGACCCTTTTGTTATATCATTGTTTAACTCTAAGGCTATTTTTTGAGCTTCCCTTAAGCTATCTCTACTCATATATAAGGTATCTATGTATCTTCCTTGGTTAAAGACATAAGATGGTATAGTATTATTGTCTGCTTCTTGCTCTGCTTCCGTA
>JAEYWQ010000196.1 GCA_023428885.1 Bacillota bacterium | reverse complement strand
ATAAAACAGCAAATCCAATCAAAAACAAAATAATATATTTCAACGCAAGATATAAGATATCCTCCGCTTCCTCTTTCTTTCCTTCGCCTAATTTAATGGAAATCAAAGAGGAAGTACCAATTCCTATTAATAAGATAAAAGCCATCTGTATCACTTGTATAGGCATAGTAATGCCTACCGCTGTAAGTCCATAGGCGCTTATCATTCCTACATATGCCCGATCAACTATATTAAAAAACGCACTACTTAACATGCCAAGAATTGCTGGTATACTAAACTTTAACAATAACTTTGAAATCTTATCATTTCCAAGATTCTGCTTCATTGTTTCCTCCAATTGATAATTCCATAAGTCTTCGCTCATTTAAACTATGCATAAGTTATAGTATACTATAATCTCACGATTTTTACTATAAGAGTAGACACCTTTAAAACTGCCTCACTTGTCATGAATTAATACGCCCCATAACAACTATCTCTGAATTGCTGCTATGGGGCTCTTTTCTGGGAAGTTATCATCTTTTTTCACTATAAATCATTTAATTCCATATGTAATCATAAGTCCCTGGACTTTTAGAAAAGATTTCTTTGTATCTGTTTGGGCTAAATGGTGTACTATTTTCGCTTGCATCATTATTAATTTCTCTGCACTCGCCCTGCTTACTCCTCTGTTCCTCCTGTATTTATAATACCATTACGACGCCAAATATAGAATAACGTATCAGGTGATATCACTCACTGTTTAGGTGAATAAAAAATTTTATGAATACAGCAATCGTGGCCATCTATGATGGGAGTTTATGAAAATTCAACCGAACCTAAGCTAGAATCTTTCATATAATAAATAGTGAATGATACTACAATAGAAATTAGGAGATATTTAATGGAACTTGATGATTTCTCTGCTAATTTTCCAGAGTTATATGCTATGATGGAGGAAGATGTCAGATATTATATAGCAGAAAATAATATTAATGGAGAGCATACACTTAAGACATGGGAAGATACGATTGATAATCTTGTAAATTATTATGAGAAAGAAAATTATTATGGATTTAACACAGACGTCAATTCACAGCAAATACCTTTCAATGACTTTAGAGACTGGGATCGCGACTTCAGATTCCGTCGCCGTCGTCGCCGTTTCCGTGACTTTAATACAAGGGATATCCTTAGACTATTATTTTTAAGAGAACTATTTGATAGAAGACGTTAGTAATAGGACCTGACAAGAGAACGGGGGAGTTGGCACATAAAAGTGTGTCAGCTCCCCCTCCTCTTGTCACGTATCAGATGTCAAAGTATGCTATCAACATAGAACCTTTCCTTATCTCTAATTGTCTTCTTAAAAATCATTCGAGAGAAATTATAAGCCCCGTTCATCCATACAGAAAAATCATGCTTTCCTTCTTTCACAATCACTTTGTACAGATACTTAAGCTTATCTCCAGCTGTTTGCCACAGAGAGTTAATTGCATTTTTATAGCCCATATGGTAGGCTATGTCATCTTCATCTCCACAAGTCATATAAAGCAACTGTAGCTGATAGTCGCAAAATGAGATTTGGCTACCTAAAAACTTTCCCTCACTTGATGTAGGAGCATTGGAAAATGCACCTACATATGCAAATAGATCCATCATCCCAGGAGCTGCTACTGTTTTTGCCAGTCCATTCTTATATTCACTATTCTCAACTGTGTATTTCTCAGAATCGTATCGATAGCCCCCTAAAACTAAATTCAAACACTGCATTCCTCCCATAGAAAGTCCAGCAATTGCCCTGTACATGCGATTGTACCCAATTTCCTCCATGAAGTCGTTATTAATATCCGCAATCGTATGATATTTTCCTTCAATGTATGGTATCAGATCAAACCTTAATTCATAGTCAAAATAATAAAAACCAAGTAGGTTTGTTCCCTCTGGATTAAAAGTTTGATCTTTCCAATCCCAGGAACTTCTTCCATCAGGAAAGACTACGATTAATGGCTCAATCTCTCCATTTGCAATAAGGTTATCAAATATATTACAAATGACATAATTACCATCTTGTATACCACTGCCAGATAACCATTCATATCGATTTCCACCTACACCATGAAGTAGATATAAAACTGGATACTTAATCGTAGTTTTTTTATGACTATAAGCAGGAGGTAAATATACATTACATTTTTTTAGAATAGCATCAGCCTTTGTAGTGCATCTACCGGTTTGTATCAAAGAAAGATTTTGATTACTCACCAGCTGTCGAGCTTGGTTAATATAATTATAAACAAGGTAGGAAACCTCTTCTATGGATCCCTGCTGTTCTTTCCTGACTGCATGTTTGTATGCTTCAGGAACATTAGTAAGGTCGATATTTCTCATATATGAATTCCCCTCTCCAGTATAGACTTTATTTTCCCTATTCTACAAAAGTACCTACACCCTTAATCTAATATCTATTACCTTTTACAAATGAACTTATGTGGTTTTTTACCTGTAAGTGAGATGCTTCTTGCATCCGGTTGTGAATTTCCAACATAAACGGAATAACTGCCCTCTTCCACAACCTTATTTCCTTCCTCATCACACAAACTGAATGCTTGTAAAGGAAGATGAATCTGAATTATTTTATTTTCCCCAGGTAACAGCTCAACCTTAGTAAATGCTTTTAACTGCGGATTCGGTGTGCCTGGCTTTTCTGACTTAATATACATCTGTATTGTTTCTCTGCCCTTCATGTTACCCTTGTTTGTTATACGTAGGTTAACATTGATTCCACGGTCTGTTAATTCTCTTGTATCCAGTTTGACATCATCAATTATGAAGTCGGTATAAGATAAGCCATAGCCAAAAGGATAAAGAGCTTCCCCTTTCATATACCGATAGGTTCTATCTTTCATGGAATAGTCTGTGAAAGCAGGAAGTTCTTCAGTGGAGTGATAGAAGGTTACAGGTAGCTTTCCTTCCGGTGAGAATTCTCCAAAGATTGCTTCTGCGATCGCTCTTCCACCCTGAGCACCTGGATACCATCCCTGAATAATAGCTGGTATATAATCCTGTGCCCAGTTGATTGCAATAGCACTTCCCGAAAGAAGAACAAACACAACAGGTTTGCCGCTTTCATAAATTATTTTTAAAAGCTCTTCCTGAAGTCCCGGAAGATTTAAGTCTGGCTTATCCCCGCTTGCATAATGATTGCCTTGATCCCCCTCTTCACCTTCCAGACCGGAATCCAAGCCCATGCAGGCAATGATAACATCGCTATTTAGACATACTGCCTTCACTTCTGCCAAACGGTCATTAGCATCTGCCAGAGGCTCTATTTTATCTTTAAACAGATGACAGCCCTCAGAATAATAAATCCTTTTATTCTCTCCCAGATAATCCTGAATGCCCTCTAATACGGTAATGTATCTGGATGAGGTTCCTTCATAATTACCTACCAATGATCTACGATTATTTGCATTTGGTCCAATAATGCCAATACTATTAATTTTATTCTTATCCAAAGGTAACAACTGTTTATCATTCTTTAACAGTACCAAAGATTTTCTCGCCGTATCCAGATTCACTTCCTTCATCTTCATAGAATCAATTTCTGAAAAAGATAAAGTGTTATAAGGAACTTTATCAGGATCATCAAATAAGCCTAATTTCATCCTGGTAGTTATCAGTCTTTCTACCGCTTTCGTTACCTGGTCATCTGTTACTAACCCCTTATTAACTGCCTCTTCAAGATACAAAAATATGTTGCCACAATTCAAGTCACATCCCATATTGACAGCTAAGGCTACCGATTCCAGCGGTCCCTCAGTAACATGGTGATATTCATGAAAATCTTTGATTGCCCAACAGTCTGAAACCACATGACCATCAAAGCCCCATTGATCACGCAAGATATCCTGCAGCAATAATTTGCTGCCACAACAAGGTTCACCATTGGTTCGATTATAGGCTCCCATCACTGTCTCAACTTTTGCTTCTTTGACACAGGCTTCAAAAGCTGGTAAGTAAGTTTCATACAAATCCTGTTTTGATACCTCTGCATTAAAGCTATGACGTTGATCCTCAGGACCAGAATGCACTGCAAAGTGCTTTGCACAGGCTGCAACCTTCAGGTAATTTTCATCGTCTCCCTGTAAACCATTGACAAAACTCACTGCTAGTCTTGAGGTTAGATAAGGATCTTCCCCATAGGTTTCATGGCCTCTTCCCCATCTCGGATCACGGAATATATTCACATTTGGGGCCCATAGGGTTAAGCCCTTATATATATCCGTATCATGAAAGAGTTGCTGCATATTAAATTTTGCTCTGGCCTCGGTTGAGATGGCCCCTCCTACACGTTCCATTAATTCTTCATCAAAAGTTGCAGCTAAACCTATTGCTTGTGGAAATATTGTAGCAACTCCTGCTCTTGCAACTCCATGTAAGCCTTCATTCCACCAGTTATATGAGCTAATTCCCAAATGTTTGATTCCAGGTGCTTTGTTCAACATCTGCTTACACTTTTCTTCAAGTGTCATTTCCTTAACTAGTTCACTGGCTCTCTTCTTATATTCATCGATTTTGTGCTTATTATGTATTAATCTGCCCATACATTCTCCTTATTCAATTCACTATTTTATTGAAGTCCTGCCTTACCACTGTAACTCCTTATCTGGCACCTCTGATTAAATCTACCTGATAACCACGGTCAGATTTAGGAACTATTTGTTTGATTTTGAAATAGCATACTGCATTCGCTGATAAGGTAATATCTATATCGGTTTGTGAATTTGTTACTCTAAATTGCTTCGTACTAATTCTTGGAGTAGAGCAATCTTTCAATAGTTGTACTTCATCTTTTGTAGGATTAGCTGGTGCCCCCATATCAATCCATACCTTTAATGGGTTGCAATTGGCTTCATCTACTAAGCTGTTAATGAAGAGATAATCCCCATTAGCCAAATCTAAGGTAAACTTTAGTAAAATATTGTTCTCCCCTTGATCTTCCACCGGATTCCATGCAATTCCATGAATATTCTCATTGTCATCTTTCGTTAAAATAAAATGCTCTGTCCGTGCGATTGCAGTGGATCCTATCTTTTGAAAGAAAGCAAAGGTCCAATAGGTAGGTTTAGGAATCATCCCATTTGTTAACAAACCAAAACCCCCAGAGAATGGTGTGAATGCAACGCCAGTCTCCTCAAATACATCACCAAAGGTCCAATAGGAGTAAGAAGCACAATGATCTCCCATCTCACTTAATAATCTAGCTACATAAGCCGCATTAAGATTCGTATCGTGAATTGGATTCAAAGGTGTATAGGAAGTATTAAATTCCGTAATATGCATTTCCATGCCTGCATACTTAGGAAAACTATCAATAATACGACGGCTTTCCTTTAGCTCAGAAAGAAATACTTCAGCTGTTCTTAATTTTTGATATGCATAATGACCATCTGACTTGGCAGCTTCTGTAGCATAAGCATGCCTGGTAACTATATCTAGCGGAGTTTTGTTCTTTGAACAGTACTCCAGAAAAGATCTTAGCCAACGTTCATCATCAACACCACAGATTGCAGGTCCTCCCACACGGATACGGGGATCACAACTTTTTACTGCCCTACTGGTTACATCATAAAGTTTGAAATACTCCTCCATATCAGCATCCTTCCAGAAACCAGGAAGATTTGGTTCATTCCATACTTCAAAAGGCCAAGTGATAAGCTCTTGCCTTCCGTAGCGATCAATCCAATGATTTATTGTTGCAGTTACAAGATTAGCCCACTTATCATAATCTACTGGTGGTGTAGTATTTCCCTTCCAATAAAAAACTGTCTGACTTCCTGAAGCTAATTTTTCAGGCATAAAACCCAATTCAACAAAGGGCTTGATTCCTAGGGCTTGATAATCATCAAATACCATATCCACATATGTAAAATTGTACTCTTCCTTTAATACTCCGTTTTCTTCGTAGGTGTGATAAATAGCCATATCATCACAGAACAAACCATGTCCTCGAATATAAGAAAACCCAATATCTTCTTGAACTTTCTTAAGTTGATTATGGTATTCATGTCTTAATGCCAGGTTCATACGACCTGTGCCTATACAAAAAGTTGTATTATTTCTAAAACCGATACTGTCACTACATTTAATCTTATAGTCATATTTTTCTGTCATATTAAGAATCTCCTCGAATCTTATAGGGTAAATCTTTGAGTCTCCTGATATAATCTCTCCGATTTTTCAGATAAATTACTGGATGACTGATGTAGCTGCTCTACAGCATGAAGCTGATCACTTGTTGATTGGCTAACGTTATCCGTCGAAGCCACTACCTCCTCCAACACAGCCGATATATTCTCAATAGCAACCAATGTTGAGCTTCTAGCTACATC
>JAEYWQ010000253.1 GCA_023428885.1 Bacillota bacterium | reverse complement strand
ATCTGTAAGTAGTTCATTTGGAACACCACCGAATGTTTGAAATGCATCATCAAGAAATGATAGTAATACATCTTGGCTTTTTGTGAGTGACAAACGGTAAACACGGAAACGAGAACTCGCAAGAAGTAATACGAATATGTTGATTTCAACTTTCTCCCCAGATTTAAGTGTAAAATTCATGGACTCTTTCCAATCTAATTGTGCTTGCTTTCCTAGTGCTGTTTCGAAACGCATATGCGACTTCTTAGCAATAAACTGTTTCTTTCTCTTTTCAAAGTATTGCTGAAACTCTGGATGTTTACCAATGTATCGACGGAAACTCGATTGCGCACAATTTAATTGATGATTATCCTTTAAGAATTGCCAAAGAACTCGCTTATAGTAGAATATCTGTTGGTTCTCATCAGAAAGCAGTTCTCTGATTATTTCATAATAACTATCGAGATCAGACTCTCGTTTACGAGTAGTTGGCTTCTCGTAACCATTTAGGTATTTATCGATAGTTCGTCGGTCTTTACCTAGCTCACGAGCAATCTGACTTTTATTTAATTTCAATGTACCATCCTCCAAAAAAGGTTTTAACTTCACTAAATCCTTTAAGGATTTAATCTGTAGTTCTGAGTTGATCTTTTGCAAATATATCATAATGAATTCCTCCTAGGAGGTTCATTATAACCTAGATTTGTACATTCTTAAATGATCAAATGCGAGCATTCTTATTGTAGCATTTATAAATGGTTGATGTTAAATGTTTAAATTTCATTTTTTTAATGTAAATTTTTGATACTTTAATGTAGAACAACAAAGACTTAAACAACTTTGTAATATAATTAAAAAGTAGTTGACAAATCTGTTACTGTTGTTATAGTATATGTATAACAGATAGAAAACAAAGTGTTATTATTAGATTAAGGATTAATAGATGACTCATCTTATATCTAGTGGTAAGGAGGTTGTATATGAATATTTCAAAATTTACACAAAAATCTATCCAAGCAGTAGAAGACTGTGAAAAAGTAGCATATGATTATGGACATCAGCAGATTGATGAAGAGCATTTGCTTCTTAGTCTTTTAAGTGATAATGAAGGCTTACTTCCTAAGCTGTTTCAGAAGATGGAGGTCGTAACAGAGGTGTTTCTTGCACAGCTGAAAGGATTGCTGAACAAGAGACCGAAGGTGAGCGGAGGACAGGTCTATATTAGCCAGGACTTGAATAAGGTATTGATTTATGCGGAGAATGAAGCGAAACAGATGGGAGATGAATACGTATCCATCGAGCATCTCTTTTTATCTATGCTTAAGTATCCAAACAAGGAAATCCAGCAACTATTCAAGCAATTTCAATTAACCAGAGATCGTTTCTTACAAGCCTTAGTAACAGTAAGAGGAAATCAGAAGGTGGTAAGTGATAACCCTGAATCTACCTATGATAGTCTTGCCAAGTATGGTGTTGATTTAGTGGACCGGGCGAAGAATCAGAAGTTGGACCCGGTGATTGGCCGTGACAGTGAGATTCGCAACGTGATTCGTATCTTATCCCGTAAGACGAAGAATAATCCTGTCTTAATTGGGGAACCTGGTGTTGGTAAAACAGCAGTCGTGGAAGGTTTGGCTCAACGTATTGTAAGAGGTGATGTACCGGATGGATTAAAGAATAAGAAGGTGTTCTCTCTTGATATGGGAGCCTTGGTGGCCGGTGCAAAATATCGAGGAGAATTTGAAGAACGTTTAAAAGCAGTATTAGAAGAGGTGAAGCAAAGTGATGGGCAGATCATCCTATTCATTGATGAGCTGCATACGATCGTAGGAGCTGGCAAAACGGAAGGTGCCATGGATGCAGGTAATATGTTAAAACCTATGCTTGCACGTGGTGAGTTACACTGTATCGGTGCTACAACTTTGAATGAATACCGTTTGTATATTGAGAAAGATGCTGCACTTGAGCGAAGATTTCAACCAGTTCTTGTGGATGAACCTACGATAGAGGATACCATTTCAATTCTTCGCGGTTTGAAGGAACGATATGAAGTTTTTCATGGTGTGAAGATTACAGATGCTGCCCTCGTTAGCGCCGCTGTGCTTTCAAACCGCTATATCTCAGACCGTTTCTTACCAGATAAAGCAATTGACCTTGTGGATGAGGCTTGTGCCCTAATTAAAACAGAGTTGGACTCTATGCCAACAGAGCTTGATGATGTTTCTCGTCGTATTATGCAGATGGAGATAGAAGAAGCTGCGTTAAAGAAGGAAGAAGATCGATTAAGCAAAGAACGTCTTTTCAATTTGCAAAGAGAATTAGCTGAGTTAAGAGAAGATTTTGCTTCTTCTAAGGCAAGATGGGACAATGAGAAGTCAGCAGTTGAGAAAGTTCAAAAGCTCAGAGAAGAATTAGAATTAGTTCATAACGAAATTCAGGCAGCGGAATTATCCTATGATTTAAATAAAGCAGCAGAGTTGAAGTATGGTCGTATGCCAGCCATTCGTCAACAGTTAGCCCTAGAGGAAGAGAAGATCAAGCAGCAAGGCCATACCTTGGTGCATGAGAATGTGAGTGAAGAAGAGATTGCAAAAATTGTATCTCGTTGGACTGGAATACCAGTCGCTAAGTTGACGGAAAGTGAGCGAAACAAGACCCTTCATCTGGAAGAAGAGCTACACCGTAGAGTGGTTGGTCAGGAGGATGGAGTAACTCTTGTAGCAGACGCCCTGTTACGGTCCAAAGCTGGGATTAAAGATCCGAAAAAGCCAATTGGTTCTTTTCTCTTCCTTGGACCAACTGGTGTTGGTAAAACGGAACTTGCAAAGGCCCTGGCTGAATCCTTATTTGATAATGAAACCAATATGGTTCGAATTGATATGAGTGAGTATATGGAGAAGCATTCCGTGTCTCGTCTAGTAGGAGCGCCTCCTGGATACGTGGGCTACGAAGAAGGTGGTCAGTTAACGGAAGCTGTACGCAGAAAACCATATTCCGTGGTTTTATTTGATGAGATTGAGAAGGCACATCCAGATGTATTTAATATCTTATTACAGGTTTTAGATGATGGTAGAATCACGGATTCTACCGGACGTACCGTAGATTTTAAGAATACCATCCTGATTATGACCTCGAATATTGGATCAACCTATCTATTAGAAGGAATTGATTCTAATGGTGAGATTAGTCAACAGGCGGAAACCTATGTTATGGAGGATTTGAGAGCACACTTTAGACCGGAATTCTTAAATCGTTTGGATGAGGTGATTCTGTTTAAGCCATTAACAAAAGCAAACATCACGAAAATCGTGGATCTGATGATAGAGGATTTGAACTGTCGTTTAGAGGAACGTAATATATCAGTTAGTTTAACAGCAGCAGCCAAGACCTTAGTTATTGAACAGGCATACGACCCAGTGTATGGTGCTCGTCCATTGAAGAGGTTTTTACAAAAGAATGTAGAAACTCTAAGTGCAAAGCTAATTTTAGCGGATAAAGTTGCTGAAGGAGACAGCATTATGATTGATGCAGTTGGAGATCGACTAGATGGAATTGTAAAAGTAAAAGTATAATAAATATGTAAAATTTGGTACAATTATGTATAACAAAGGCTTGTGATTTGGTCACAGGCCTTTGTTATAATCTATCAAATTTTTAGAAAGTCATACTAGTTAAAGGAGAAATGCCTTGACGGACTAGGACTTTAATGTTATACTACAACCCAAAGTATTATCAAGATTTTTTTAGCATTTACACTGAATGAAAAGGGAGTGTTGTATGCTTCACCCTGTTCAATCTTGGATTGATAAAGGTGAATGAACAACACATTTTTTACGTATAAATATGATAGCACCTTTCTTGTTCCATAGGAGATTACCTTGAATTTCCTATGGAACAAAAGGCACTACGTGCCAAGAACACACGACCGAGTATAAATATTGTCGCAAAATATGCGACACCCAGTCGTCGCGGGAACAAAGTGTGCTAATATCTATTTGTGGATGGCGAGAGTGTTCGAAGCGCACGTTGTTCCTCTTCTTCACTAAGGGAGGTCAGTGTCTTGCAACCGTGTGGATGCAATGGTGGTACTGGTGATACATGGGGTTACCCTATGTACAACAGAAAGGAAATAATAGTATATGACAGTAAGATTTGATGAAATGGAGATACAAGCTCCGATTCTTCGAGCAGTTTCAGAAATGGGATTTGAAGAAATGACGCCGATTCAGGCACAAGCGATTCCAGTGGTTCTTTCAGGAAAGGATATTCTTGGCCAAGCACAAACTGGAACAGGAAAGACGGCGGCTTTCGGTATTCCTATTCTACAGAAAGTGGATCCAAAGATTAAAGCGATACAGGCGATTATTTTATGCCCAACCAGAGAACTTGCAATGCAGGTATCAGACGAGATCCACAAATTTTCAAAATTTATGCATGGAATTAAGGCAGTGCCTATCTATGGTGGACAGGACATTGCAAGACAGATTCGTGCATTAAAATCAGGAGTTCAGATCATGATCGGAACACCTGGCCGTGTTATGGATCATATGAGACGTAAGACAGTGAAGTTTGATAAGGTATCAATGATCGCTTTGGATGAAGCTGATGAGATGTTAAACATGGGATTTCGTGAGGATATAGAAACTATCCTTAAGGAGATGCCAGAGGACAGACAGACCTTATTATTCTCTGCAACTATGCCTCAACCAATTATGGATATTGCTAGAACTTATCAAAAGGATGCGACCATCGTTAAAGTGGTTATGAAGGAACTGACCGTTCCTAAGATTGAACAGTATTATTATGAAGTGCGTCCGAAGAATAAATTAGATGTGTTATCTCGATTATTAGATATGTATGCTCCAAAGAGATGCCTAGTGTTCTGTAATAC
>JAEYWQ010000207.1 GCA_023428885.1 Bacillota bacterium | reverse complement strand
CACCAACTACATAGAAGGTAAGCATTCTCTTTCTCTCTGCTTCCTTTGTCTCGCGAGCTGCTGCACGGAAGGTATTCAATATATGCTCTTTTAAGATAATGGCATCATCGTATGACCAGAGCTTATATGTAAATTCCTCAGCTCCAGGTACACCATAAAACGTAGGTTTCGAGCCTGCAGCTAAAACTAAATAATCATAAGCATAAGTTTCATTATCACCAATTACTACCTTCTGATCAAAATCTACAGAAGTTACGGTATCAAGCTTAACATTCACCTTTCTTCCAGCGAATACCTTGCTCAGACTAATCTTTATACTATCTTCATCCACACGATCTGCAGCCACCTCATGTAGCTCCGTTAACATAGTATGAAATGGATTCTTGTCAATAATTGTAATACTTACATCATTATGCTTCTTTAATTTCTTTGCTAATTTTTTTGCAGTCAGAATGCCTGCATAACCGGCTCCAACAATGACTATTTTCTTTTCCACTGCTCTCCTCCTAACGTAATATGCCAAGTTTCATAAAAATTAATGAAAGATTTCCATATTGTTATTTTCATAACAATATATCACGAAAAAAATCATAGCATTCTCATATGATTTTTTTCAGTAAATATAATATTAACAGGAAATATAGTAGAATGCAAGTAGGATTTTTTGATTTTATTATATAATTTTTCTCCTTATATATATCCGCCCTGTGTTATCCACATATTTCACATAATTCAGAGCTACCTATGTAAATGCTCATTTTGCTTTCGTATACAAGATGGGTCAACAAGCTACCTTACTAGTCATAAATAAAGTCTCTATGGAACTAATCAAGCTTAAGTATGTTCCATAGAGACTTCTTTAGTACCCTAAAAGTTATATGATAGTTATGGTGTATTCATCCACACAATTAAGTTCGAATCAAATAATCGAAAGCACTAAGTGCAGCATTAGCACCAGATCCCATAGAGATTATAATCTGCTTATATGGGCTGTTCGAACAGTCACCCGCCGCAAATACTCCAGGAATGCTAGTTGCATTATGAGAATCAACTGTAATCTCACCGATACGATTTCTTTCTACCACATCAGCTAACCATTCTGTGTTCGCTACCAATCCAATCTGAACAAATACTCCTGATAAATGAATATGAGTTTCCTCTCCAGTGTCACGATTAATATAAGTAACTCCGTCAACCTTCTGTGTTCCTGTAATTTCTTTCGTCTGAACATTCTTTACAACTGTCACATTCGGCAGACTGTATAACTTCTTTTGCAAAACCGCATCTGCTTTTAACTCTGGCATAAATTCCAAGACAGTTACACTCTTTGCCACACCAGCTAAATCAATGGCAGCTTCAATACCAGAATTACCACCACCAATGACTGCGATGTCTTTTCCTTGAAATAGCGGTCCATCGCAATGTGGACAATATGCTACACCCTTGTTTTTAAATTCCTGTTCACCTGGCACGTTAACATTTCGCCAGCGGGCTCCGGTCGCCAGAATAACAGTCTTACTCTTTAGTACTTCTCCGTTCTCAACGGTTACTTCGATTAGGTCACTCTTACGTAACTCCTTAGCCTTGTGCCCACGAATAATTTCTACCGGATAGTCCTTTACATGTTCTTCTAAGCTAGCTGCAAGTTTCGGTCCTTCAATGTAGCGTGTGCCAATCAAATTCTCAATCCCCATCGTATCCATAACCTGACCGCCAAAACGTTCAGCTACCACACCTACACGTATTCCTTTTCTTGCAGCATAGATTGCAGCACTTGCTCCAGCTGGGCCACCTCCAACTACAAGAACATCAAAAGGATCACGTTCCTTAATCTCTACCTCCTGTGGATTGTCATCAAGCTTACCTATGATCTCTTCGATTGTCATTCGCCCGCTTGCAAAGAACTCTCCATTGCGATAAACAGCCGGTACAGCAAGAATATCTTTCGCTTCTACTTCGCTCTTATACGCCGATCCATCAATCATGGTATGAGAAATTCCTGGATTTAAGACACTCATTACATTGAGCGCTTGAACTACTTCAGGACAATTATGACAGCTTAAGCTGATATAGGTTTCAAAACGATGTGTTCCTCTGATCTTTTTCACACGTTCAATCGTGGTTTCCTCAAGCTTTGGTGGTCTCCCACTTACTTGTAATAAAGCTAATACCAGAGAGGTAAATTCATGCCCCATTGGTACACCTGCAAATACGACTCCGGTATCTTCTCCAATCCGATTAATGCTAAAGCTTGGAGTACGTTCAAGTTCTGTGGATTCGATCTGAATACGGCCTGTCATAGCAGCAAGTTCTTCCACCAAAGAAAGCATATCTTTTGACACTTGGTCTTCACCTGCACTAATCCGAATGAAAAGATCGCCTTCCAGCAGTTGAAGGTATTGCTCTAACTGACTTCTTATTTCTTCATCCAATATCAAGACACCACCTCCTTTAACATGAATCGTAACATTAAATCTTTCCTACAAGATCAAGGCTAGGCTTTAATGTAGCTGCTCCTTCTTTCCACTTCGCTGGGCAAACTTCGCCTGGATGATTTCTTACATATTGCGCGGCTTTAATCTTACCTAGAAGAATTCCTGCATCACGACCAATGCTTCCTGCATTAATCTCTACTGACTGAATCACTCCATCTGGGTCGATAATAAAGGTTCCACGGTCTGCCAATCCATCTGCTTCGATCAGTACATCAAAGTTTCTAGTAATCGTATGAGAAGGATCTCCGATCATAATGTATTCAATCTTTTTAATAGCTTCTGAACTATCATGCCATGCCTTATGAGTAAAGTGAGTATCTGTAGATACCGAATATACTTCTGCAC
>JAEYWQ010000177.1 GCA_023428885.1 Bacillota bacterium | reverse complement strand
ATTAAGATTACAGAAACTTACTCAGATATCACTGACTATCGCTTAATTTTTACGAAACTGGATGAAACAAGTAGCATCGGAAACATCTATAATGTTAAGATGTTGACAAATGCATCGCTGTCTTATGCAACTTTTGGTCAAAATGTTCCGAATGATATTGACAAAGTTGATGCTCAGAACATCGCTAGACAGCTGTTGGGAGGCAATGAATAGATGGATCAAGCAGAGCAATTACGTAAATTAGTCAAGCAGAATGAAGTTCCTATACACACTGCCCGTGTAATCACCGTTACGAGCGGTAAAGGTGGAGTTGGAAAGTCAAGCACATCAGTGAACTTGGCAATTCAATTAAGTCGCCTTGGGAAGCGTGTCATTATCTTTGATGCGGATTTTGGTTTGGCCAATGTTGAAGTTATGCTTGGGATAAGGCCTCAGTATAATCTTGCCGACTTAATGTTTAAAGGGAAGGAACTTACTGATATTATTACACAAGGACCTGAAAACATTGGATTTATCTCTGGAGGCTCTGGGATACAGGAATTAACCAGACTTACAAGAGACCAAATCATATATCTAGTGCAAAAACTAGTACAGCTGGATGAACTTGCTGATGTCATTATTGTAGACACTGGAGCGGGAATATCAGATTCTGTATTAGAGTTTGTAAGTTCGAGCTCAGAAGTATTGTTGGTAGCAACTCCTGAGCCAACGTCGATTACTGACGTTTATGCTTTATTAAAATCATTAAACCGTAATGAGAACTTTTCTACACAAAGTACTAAAGTCAGTATGATCAGTAACCGTATCATGTCTGAGAAAGAGGGCAAGGATATCTATGATAAGTTAAGTTTGGTGGTTAGTAAATTTCTAGATATCGATTTTGAATATCTAGGGGGAATTCCACAGGATAAGAATATGTCTCAGGCAATTATGCAACAAAGACCTGCTTCAATAATCTATCCAAACGCACCATCATCGAAAGCTTTTGCGTCTCTTGCAGAAAAGCTTTGTGACTTTGACAAAGAAATTCCTACTGATAAACGGGGAATCGCTAAATTATTTACTAACATTATTAGGGGTAACATCAATCGAAAGAAAAATAAATAGGAGAAGCTTATGCTAAAAGACATCGTATCCGTAGGAGATAAAATTGAGTTAAGTAGGTTTACTAATAACGATTCACAAACTAAAAAACCTAAGATTTACTCTAGTCAAGTATTGGATTTTATTGAGTACGATAAAGCCTGTATTGCGATGCCGATTGAAGGAGGCAGAATCATCCCTCTTAGTGTAGGTGATAAATATCAATTATGTTTTTATTGTAAACAAGGTGTTTATCAGTGCAGGGCTGTGATCACAGAACGTTATCGCAAAGATAATATATATATGTTGGTTATTCAACTGACTTCAGAATTAGAGAAGGTTCAAAGAAGGCAGTATTACCGATTAGAATATATATTTGAAATACTGGTTTGTAAACTACTAGAGAATGAAATGGATATCAAAAGAGAAGAGATTGAAATAGCACCAAATCGTTACATAGATGCAATGATGCTAGATATCAGTGGTGGCGGGTGTAGGTTTGCCTTAAATGAAAGAATGGACAAAGACACCAAGGTAATGCTTCGATTTACATTAACATTAGCTAAGGGGATGCGTCTGTTTGAGATACTTGGAAAAGTAACTTATTCTGGTGAACAGCGACATCAAAGCAAAACATATGAACACAGGGTAGAGTTTATAGATTTATTAGAAGAGGATAGAGAGCGTATCGTACGTTTTATCTTTGATGAAGAGAGAAAACGTAGACGGAAAGAAAAAGGGCTAGATTAAATCTTAAGTTTACAGTATGTGTAGAAAGGTACGGATAGATATGAAGAAAAATATTTTAGTAATTGATGACTCTGCACTTATGAGAAGACTTATATCTGATATAATTAATAGTGACAATAGATTCAATATATCAGATATTGCCCATAATGGACTGGAAGCTTTCGATTTGATTACGTTATTTCCGAATAAGTACGATGCTATTTTACTTGATATTAATATGCCAAAGATGAATGGTATTCAATTACTAGAGCAATTGAATAAGCATAAACTTAAGTTGAAAATTATCGTAGTAAGCACTTTGGCAAAAGAAGGTGCAAAAGAGACTATCCAATGTCTTGAATTAGGAGCTTTTGATTTTGTTACCAAGCCAGAGAGTCTATTAGATGCGAAAAATGAAACCTTTAAGAATAAGATTATTTCAACACTAGAGCTTGCACTCTCATTTGAGACAACTCAGCCACAGGAAAGAAAACCAATAAAACCTATTGTTAAGGATAAGGTAGAAACCGAGGAGAGGTTAAGTACAAGCTTACGACCACTGGAACTAAAGCGGAATGTGAAAGTAGAAAGACGACCTCACAAAGCAGTAGATACTAAAGCCAAGAAATTAGTAGCGCTTGCTTGTTCTACGGGAGGTCCTAAGGCATTACATCAAGTAATTCCGCTGTTACCAGAGACCTTAGATGCTCCGGTGCTAATTGTACAGCATATGCCAGAAGGGTTTACAAACTCCCTAGCACAGCGATTGGACGAGCTAAGCAAGCTATCAGTGAAAGAAGCAGAACATGGAGATATCTTAAAGAAGGGTAACGTATATATTGCAAAGGGCGGTTCTCAGATGAGAGTCGTAAAATCAAAGGATGGTTATATGTTAGCTGTTACAAAGGAAGCAGCCAGAGGTGGTTTAAAGCCTTGTGCAGATATCATGTATGAATCCCTAACTGAATTGGATTTTGATGACATAACTTGCGTTGTACTAACAGGTATGGGCGGTGATGGAACATCAGGTATAAAACAACTTAACGAAAAAAATAATATTTATGTTATTGCTCAAAATGCTACGACCTGTACGGTTTATGGTATGCCAAAGGTAATCTATGAATCAGGACTTGTGGATGAGGTAGTACCCATCGAGAAAGTAGCGGAGGCAATAACGAAGAATGTGGGGTGCTAAAGGATGGATGTTAGTCAATATTTAGAGATTTTTATTGATGAGACCAAGGAACATCTGCAAAGTCTTAACGAACAATTATTAGTATTAGAAAAAGAGCCAGAGAATGAAGAAACGATCAACGAGATCTTTCGCGCTGCACATTCTCTTAAGGGCATGGCAGGTACCATGGGCTATAAGAGAATGCAACGTCTGACACACGATATGGAGAATGTATTCTCTGAGATTCGCACTGGAAAGATGAAAGTGAATGCGGAACTGGTTGACGTATTATTTAAGGGATTGGATGCTCTGGAGAACTATCTTGATGGCATTGTAAACACCTCGGATGAAGGAACTGAAGATAATGAGGATATTATTAATGCTTTGAATCGTATTCTAAAAGAAGGTTTAGGACAAGCTTCCAAAGCAGAAGAGCCAAAAGAAGTTAAAGTAGAAGCAAGCCCAGTAGCAGCTGCAGTTGTTGTACAAGAAAAAGTGAATTTTGATAATCTAGCATTAGCAGATCATGAAGTTCGTGCGGTAGAGAAGATGAGAGAAGAAGGCGGTAATGCTTTCAATGTTACCGTATATGTTCAAGAAAGTTGTATACTAAAAGCAGCAAGAGCATTCTTAGTGTTCAAGTCGTTAGAGGATTTAGGGGATATTATTAAGAGCAGCCCTGAGGTACAGGATATAGAGGATGAGAGATTTGATTATGAATTTTCTTTGGTTATAGTTACCAAGGAATCCATGGACAAAGTAAGAAACTGCATCTTAAATGTATCTGAGATCAAGTCAGTTGCTATTGCAGATGTAGAATTACCTGAAAAGAAAGAACAAGAGGCGACCGAAACTACGAAGAGTGATAAGAAGCTTACTTCTGAAGTAACTAAGGAAGCTCCTGCCAAAGCAGCAGCTCAAGCAGCAAAACAGAAAGAAACCGCAAAACCTGTTGTGAATCGATCTGTACGTGTAGACATAGAAAAATTAGATGATTTAATGAATCTGGTTAGTGAGCTTATCATTGCTAAGAACGGTTTGGTTTCCATGAACAATACGGAGACCAAAGTAGAGTCGGGGCAAGGTTTCCATGAGCAGATTGAATACTTAGAAAGAATTACAACCAATCTTCATCAGTCAGTAATGAAAGTTCGAATGGTACCAATTGAAAGTGTTGTGAATCGCTTCCCAAGAATGATTCGTGACCTAAGCAAGAGCCTTGATAAGAAGATGGAATTGTATATGACTGGTGAGGATACCGAATTAGATCGTACTGTTATTGACGAAATTGGTGATCCATTGATGCACTTGTTACGTAATGCAGCAGATCATGGTCTGGAGAAGAACGAAGAACGTATTCGTCTAGGAAAACCAGAAGCTGGTTCTATTTTCTTGGATGCTTACCAGGAAGGTAACAA
>JAEYWQ010000132.1 GCA_023428885.1 Bacillota bacterium | reverse complement strand
GCATACTACTTGGGAGCATGGATGCCATACCAACTGATAGAAGGTTGCCGATAATCACACCAATCATGGAAAGAATGAGAACCTGACTCATAATGTACCTAGTAAGTTCTGACATCTTCATTCCGATTGCTTTCAGTACACCAAACTGTTTTTGCTTTTGAATTGTTATTACGTAGAAAAATACACCTAATACTGCGGCAGAGATGACTACCAGAACCCAAAGAATCATCTTAATTGTTAACTGTTCGGCAGAATAACCAGGGAGATTATTAATAATGGTTTCTTTATCAAGTACTTCTAATCCCTTCACATTAATATTGTCTATGTCAGTGCCCTGTACCGCGATTGCATTATATTTTTCTATATAAGAGGAGTTTAGCTCTGTATTGAGAGCCTTCATTGTATCTGCCTTAATAAAGCCGACTGGTGAGTGTCCATAGATCTCATCTTTTGCAAAGCCCACTACTGTTAATGGGAGGCCTGTTACAGAATCCTCTACCACATCCCCTATGGCTATATTTTGCTCTTGAAAGGAATCATCCAATACAACGGAATACTCTATTACAGATTCCGATAACATTTCCCCTTCCGTCACATCTGGAGAGAGAAAACTCTTAGGGTCAATTGAAAAATAGGTGATATCTAATTTCTTTTCATCAGTTAATGTATTTATATTCGATCTTTTAATGCTCAGATTTGTTACATTGTCTTTGGTTTGAGAAGCTACTTGATCCAATGCATCTTTTTCTACATTGGATATGGAGATTAATTTTTCTGCATCTGTACTGATTACAAAGTAATTGGCATCTGTCTTTTCAATAGATGCACTAATCGCCCAGCCAAGTCCATTTGCCAGTCCGGATAAAAATACTACCATAAATATCATCAGAACAAGTATACTCTCTATTAATAAATACTTTTTTGCACTATGCCTAATTTCTTTCCATGCTAATTTCATAAGCCTACCTCTTTCATACTATGATTATCATGAATTTCATATAAATTCATTTCATTTTTTTCTCTACATTTGCTAGTTACATGTGTTTCATTTTATTTCTAATTTACAGCTGTAATGTTTATCGATGAACCTAATATAAATCCAGAATGTGACCTGAATGTGACCAATAAATAAAATCCACCTTTTGACATCCTGGGTTTATTAGTATATACTTTTGCTATCTGTTTTACATCAAACCCTTGGAGGAATTACGTTGGACATGCAAGCTAAACAATATAACATCAAACGCCTTAATCATAAAAAACCTACTGAGGAAGCAGGTGCTATCTTAGAAGCAAATAAGCCCCTTTCTCAATCAATTATATGGAAGTTGCAATCGGACTTTTATGCAAATCAAGGACCAGAGGCTTGGATTAAGGGAATTGTACCACAATATATAACAACCAATCCTTATATTGCAACGCTATATGCGAAAACAGTCTTCGGCTATTGTAGGGATATCGCTTCAAGTAAGGATTTTGATAAAGAAAACACGATTTATATCATGGAGCTTGCAGCTGGGGTGGGCCGATTTACGTATTCATTTCTTAAGAGGTTTTTAAAGATTCTTGATAATTCCTCTTTAAAAGGAATGAAGTTCAAGTATATTGTTTCTGACCTGGCTGAGAGAAATATCAACTATTGGTTAAACCATAGCTATTTAAAGCCGTTTTTTGAACAAGGCATTCTTGATTGTGCCATTTTTGATATGGCATGTGATGAAGAACTACATTTAAGATACAGTGGTGATGTTTTAAAAGTTGGACATCAGAAGAATCCACTGATTTTATTTGCAAATTATACCTTTGACAGTATTCCTCAAGACAGCTTCTATGTTAAGAAAGGAGTGCTTTATGAAGGATTAATTACGGTGACACAGGCCAAGGACCAAGTTGATCCTAATGATAAGTCCATCTTGGCAGGCCTGGATTATTATTATTCCGATCATATAATTGATGGAAGTAGATATTACGAGGACGCTAAATGGAATAATATCCTATCACATTATCAAACTTGCTTGGAGGACAGCGCATTCTCATTTCCAAACATTGCCTTGTCCTGTATTCAAAGATTGCGTCAGCTGTTCCAGGATGACATTGTCTTGATTTCTGCGGATAAAGGCTATCGAAATGCTAAGGCTATGGACAAAAACTATCATCCTTATCTATCAAAACATGGTTCTATCTCCTTAACTGTGAACTTCCATGCCATAGAGTTGTATTTTAACAGCCTAGGGGGAAGAGCAATTCACAGCATATACGAACACGAGAACGTTACCATGTCCTTATTTCTGCTAAGTGAACGTAGTCATAATTTTATAGAAACTTCTATGGCTTACCATGAGATAATTGAAAGTATTGGACCAGATGATTTTTATAGTATGAAAAAGGCGATGGTTCCTCATAGTAAGTCAATGACGACGAAAGAGTTGCTAACTTTCTTAAGATATACAGTTTGGGATGCAAGAACTTTTTTGGAGATGTATAATATTTTGCTGGAGCGTATTGAGAAAGAGGAGAAGTTCCCAAAGGATGAACTGGTGACAGCCATATTTCAGGTTTGGGAGAATTACTTTCCGATTGGTGAGGAAGGAGATCTATCCTATTGCTTGGGCTCATTATTGGTTTATTTGGGCTACGATAGGGAAGCAATTACATTGTTTGAGACGTCGATAGAATTCTATGGAGAAGATGCGGCAATTAATTATGAGATTTCAGTTTGCTATTATAATATGCAGAAGTTTAAAAAAGCTATGGGTTATATTGAAAAATCACTTCAAATGGATCCTGGTTTTACCGAGAGCCTTGAACTAAAGAGTAGGATTGAATATGTGCTTAAGCTTAAAGTTTGATGATGATTTGAGAGCTTTCCCTGATAAATACAAGAATTAATTTTGTAAATCAGAATATAATTTCATAGAATATTATTTTTGAGGTGCACCATGATAGTTCATTCGGTACTACCAGGAGAAACTATATACTCAATCGCAGAAAGATTTGGTGTATCTTCCGATTGGTTGCTAATCAATAATCAGTTAGAGGAACAAGAACCGCTAGCCGTGGGACAAAGCTTAGTAGTTTTATTTCCTAAGGAAACTTATACGGTGATGCAAGGTGATGATTTGGCTAGTATTGCAGATTCCCATGGGGTATCTTTGGTTCAACTGTTAAGAAACAATCCTCAACTCTCTAATCGAGAGTATATTTATCCAGGAGAAACATTAATCATTAGTTATACTGACGAGAAATCTATGGAAATCTCAACAAATGGATATGCTTTTCCTTTCATTGATACTGACACACTAAGAATGACCCTACCTTATCTTACCTATCTCACTATATTTTATTATCAGATTACAATGGAAGGAGATCTGGTAGATATCGAGGAGCAAGAATTAATTGATATAGCAAAAGGATATGGAGTGGCATCCATTATGTTGATCTCAACCTTAACGGATACAGGAGTTTCAGACATTGAGGTAGCACACAGTCTCTTTGCCAGTCTAGAGAAGCAGAATAGATTAATTGAGAGAGTTCTAGGGATAATGAAGGTTAAGGGTTATTATGGACTTAATGTTGACATACAAGATATCTTAGAAGAAGATAGACAAAGTTATCTTGAGTTTCTAGAAAGGATTTCAAATAGAGTTAAACAAGAAGGTTATATTATGCTTACTACTGTTACACCAAATACCTTTCAGTCGAAAACAGCAAGCATGTATCAAGGGCCTGAATACGCAATCATCGGTCAGTTATCAGATAGTAATATGTTGCTGTCTTATGAGTGGGGGTATTCTTTTAGCCCTAGGCCAGCTTTGCCCTTAAATTCAGTAAGAGCACTGATCGAATATGCGACAACTCAGATTTCTCCGGAGCAGATTAATATTGGACTACCAACAGTAGGCTACTTCTGGGCACTTCCTTTTGTTGAAGGGAAATCCGTTGCCAATGCAATTAGTTACAAGGCTGCTCTTGAGTTAGCAAGGGATGTTGGGGCGGAAATTCAACGGGATGAGGCGTCGATGGCACCATTCTTTACTTATACCGAAGAACATGAACATGTGGTATGGTTTCGAGATGCGATCAATATCGCTGCACTCTTGGGATTTGTAGTGGAATACAATCTTGAGGGTATTGGCACCTGGAATATTATGCATTTTGCAGCAGGGATATGGATGGTCATTAATGCAATGTTTGATATAAATAAAGTTATATGAAAAAAAAGAATAACTTCTGTAGAATTAAAGGGTTAAGGCTGCTAAATTCTCAGAAGTTTTTTAATTTTAGAGGAATTACTGATAAATCACTCTGAAATTAAGATTCTTTTCGCGAAAGTGATGTAAGATTCTCAAATTAATATTTGCTTAGAAACAACTGGAATAACGGTTTCCTTAAGTTATTTATCAAATAGGCCGATAATACTAATAATTGTAGAAAGAAGGGTGTGATTGGTTGATATCAATATGCATTATAGTAAAAAATGATGAGCAGAATCTTAAACGTTGTCTAGAACACCTAACATCATATCCATATGAAATTGTGGTAGTGGATACTGGTTCGACTGATCAAACAGCAGTGGTGGCACGAACATATACCGATAAAGTACATTATTTTAGCTGGTGTAATGATTTTAGTGCAGCAAGAAACTTTGCCATAAGCAAAGCAAGTTATCCCTATGTTTTGATGATAGATAGCGATGAGTTTGTAGAAAACGTAGATCAATCGAAGTTAGAGGAACTAATTAAAAAGTTTCCAGATCAGGTTGGGAGAATCCATCGTTTTAATGTATTTAAAAGAAATGAAACTGAATTCACTGGTCATGAATATGTGAATCGATTATTTCATAAGGAACAATATGAATATGCTGGGAAGATTCATGAGCAAATTGTTGCAAAGAGTGACACAAGCTATCAGACATATTTGTTACCAATTGACGTATACCATAATGGTTATAACGGAAGCCTGGATCAGAGAAAGCAAAAAGCAGAGAGGAATATTAAGCTTTTAATGAATATGCAGGAGGAAAATCCAGAGGATACCTATATCTTGTATCAATTAGGTAAATCCTATTATTTTCAAGAAGATTATCCTAAGGCGGTTGAATTTTTTAGTAAAGCTTTAGAGTATGATCTGGACCCTCGTTTGGAATATGTGATCGATATGGTGGAGAGTTATGGATATGCACTGATCAATGCGGGATACAAAACGGAGTCCTTGGGATTAGAAAGTGTATATGAGGAGTTTGCGTCGAGTGCAGATTTTGTTTATATGATGGGCTTTGTATATATGGAAAATGCACTCTTTGATAAAGCCATCAATGAGTATCTAAAAGCGACCACCTATCCTGATTGTAAGGTAGAGGGTGTGAACAGTTATTTAGCATTCTACAATGTAGGAGTAATTTGTGAATGTCTTGGTAGAAGGCAAGAAGCACTTTCATATTATGCAAAATGCAAGGGGTATCAACCAGCGATAGAAGGGGAGAAACGATGCAAAAAATAAAGGAGCTAATTAACCAACAGCGCTATCAAGAAGCTAGGATAGAGTTGGACGTTTATAAAGAAAATGCTACATACTATGATGATGTATTAGCTATACTAGAAGCTACTTTATTCTTTCAAGAAGGGAACTGGCAGGAAGCATATTTTTGTATTCAAGAGGGCTTGAGCTACAATCCAAGAAACTATGAGCTATACTATATGCTTGGTAATTACTATGCTCCAATCAATGTTGATCAAGCCTATTTATGCTATGAGAATGCGGTTTATTATTGTGAAAATGAAGATATTGAGTATATACGTCAATATAAAGATGACTTTAAATATAGGAATGAAGTTACGGTTCGCACTGTAGCTATTGTGATTTTATCCTATAATACAGAAACCATTACAAAACAATGCATCGAGAGCATTCGTCGCAATATTTTTTCAGATACATATGAATTAATTGTAGTAGATAATGCATCGGTGGATGGTAGTGTGGCTTATCTTAAGCAGCAAGCAGATCTCAAGTTTCTATGTAATGATGAAAATAAAGGATTTCCTGGGGGATGTAATCAGGGAATCTTATTAGCTAAGGAAGACTCTGATATCTTTTTGCTTAATAGTGACACCATAGTTCCAGAGAATGCAGTTTTTTGGCTGCGAATGGGGCTCTATGAGAGTGATAGTGTGGGAGCTACCAGCAGCGTATCAAATAATGTAACTAATTATCAAAGAATCGTAGAAGAAGAGATTAATGATCAGAACTACCAAGAGATTGCTAGTAAATATAACTTACCAATGTATTTTGCTTATGAGGAGAAAAGTTGGCTGGTTGGATTTGCTCTCTTAATAAAGCGAACAGTATTAAATCAGGTTGGGTTATTAGATGAATTCTTTCATCCAGGAAATTATGAAGACATCGACCTAGGATTTCGAATTGCTCAGGCTGGGTATCGACAACGTGTCTGTTTGAATAGTTTTATCTTTCACTATGGTAGTACTGGATTTAAAAAAAATCCCGAGAAATATCTAAATCTGCTACAGACAAATCTTGATAAGTTTATACAGAAATGGGACATTGATCCTATTAAGTCTACACGGATGAATAAAGAACTAATCAGTCTCATTACAAAATATCCGATGGATAAGTTTCATTTACTTTATATAGGTTGTGGCTCTGGGGCAACCATGGCTCGTATACAGAGACTTTACCCTTATGCTGTAATTGAAGGGATTGAGAAAAACCCAAAATTAGCGAAAATTGCTTCTGCAAGTTTTTCTGTTACTTGTCTTGATGTCCAGGAAATTTACAAATATCAAGTGGATCAGCCATATGACTATATTGTAGTAGGGAGCTTGTTGGAACACACCAGGAATCCACAAAATCTTCTTCATGAATTGTTTGGTCTATTGGCTGAGGATGGTAAGATTTTAGGAAGTGTTTATAATTTGATGTTTGCACAATACTTAAGTCAGCTGCTGACAGGTAATTTTTCTTATCAAGAAAGCGGAATGATTCAAAAATCCCATCTTCATCATTATACCTTAGAAGAACTAATCCAGTTAACTGGGGGTTCAGGTTATCAAATAAAGGACTTTTATTTTACCACGAAGGAAGAACTCTATTCTGATTTGTGTAAGCAGCAGTATGATGGATTGAAGACCTTATTGGGAAGAAATCAGGAACTCTTAAAAGCGTATCAGTTTTATTTTTCCCTAGAGAAAAAGAGTGATGCAGTTGAGAGCACAAGCTTGGATCGATTGGAGGAATCTTCGTATTATTCCATGGAACGTAACGAAGTGATTACCTTAATAACTCATGACAAAGACAAAGAGATCACGGTGTTAGAGGTAGGCTGTGGCAGCGGAGCAAGCTTACGTAAGATTAAGCAGTTATATCCCAATGCCAAGGTCTATGGAATTGAAATGGAGGAAGAGCTGGTTCGTAAGAATCCATACCAATTAAATTTAATTTCTGGTAACATAGAACAAATGGTGCTTCCTTATGAGGAAGCTATGTTTGATTATATCATCTTTGCAGATGTGTTAGAGCAATTATATGATCCTAATATGGTTCTAAGGAAGTTCAAGCCATACCTTAAACCTAACGGATTTGTGATTAGCAGTATTTCAAATATGTTACATTCCTCTGTAATTGTTCCTTTGATGCGTGGACGGTTTACCTACCGTAATTCTGGGATTTTAGATCCAACTCATATCAGACTTTTTACATTACATGAGATTATTCGTATATTTGAGAATTGTGGATATTCCAAGGATCAGATTATTTATAGTGAGGGTGTGGAAGAAGAGAGCCTAGAGGCTAAAAGCTTGCTTCAGAAGATTAGTGAGTTACCAGGTTCTGTTGACCAAGAACAGTTTCATGTATTCCGATATCATGTGAGATGGTATTTGGGAAATCGAGTCACTCGTGAAATCCAGGAGTTGGAGAAACAACTAGAAGAGAAGTTGAGTATGCATAATATAGAGAAAATCTATGAGATGATGAATAACTTATCGTATCACATTCTGGAAGAATCAGAGCATGAGAAGGCGGAAGCGATTACTCATCTAATACAACTTGCTAAAAAATATCATGGAGATGATTTATATAAAGCCATAATTCTTTTATCTTTTATTTTTAAAGAGTTTAAAGAAGAGGAATGTATTAGTATATTAGTTGATTTAGCTTTGCAAAAGGAAGTGAATTTGCGGCGGGAGGTAAAGTATTACATCTTTCAACAGATACAAGTGCTAATCTTTCGGACACCAGAGCTTGATACAAAAGCTAACCGAGATAAGACACAAATCTTGTATCAGCATATTTTTGATCGCTTATGTGATAAGTATCAGGAGCGCTTAATAGCCATACCAAGAGACAAGCGAGATAAGAAAAAAGTCTTTGTTATGACCGATCAATTTTTAGGGGAGCGACATGCACCAACACATTCAGCACTGGAACGCAGTTTTTACTTGTCATCATTGGGCGATAAAAGGGTTAAAATAGTAAATACACTTGGAGCTAGTAGTACAAAAGGACGAATTATTTGGTGGAAATACTATTATAGCCATGTCATAGAGGAATATGTAAGTTTAACAGAATACTCCTACAAGGATCAGACATTTGAGTTTTGGCAGGCAAAACATGACTTATTCGATGATTATGGGATCAACGCTATTTTGGATCTTGTAATTGCAGAAAAACCAGATTATATTCTTAACATTGGTGGGCAAAGTATTATAGCAGATTTGTGTAGTAAGCTTGTGCCAACCATAGCTGTGGCAACGGTATTTTCTAAATTACCGGTTACTCTTGGGACGTTTTCAGTAATTGGTAGAACACTATCAGAAAATGAATGGAAGGAACTTCTTGCTAAGGGGATCGTAAGAGAAGCAATCCGAGAACTACCTTTTACTTTTGAATTGACTCAGCAGACTAATCATTTTAAGCGTGAAGATTATCTGATTCCGGCTAATGCATTTGCTCTTGCTGTGGTGGGGACAAGACTAGTGGATGATGTTACAGACGAGTTTATCCATGTATTGGAGCAGACTTATGTATTTGGCACTCACATAGTTTTTGTAGGAGTATTTGATACTTATGAAGAAATGTGTGATCACCATCCAGGATTGAAGGAACATTCGTCATATCTTGGTTATTGTCAGGATGTGTTGGCTATTATGGAATTATGCAATCTTTATGTGAATCCGAAACGTCGAGGAGGAGGATTTTCAGTGATTGAAGCTTTCTATCAGAAGATTCCTGGTGTTAGCATCAATTATGGAGATGCTGCAACTGCAGCAGGGAAAGAATTTTGTGTGGACACATACCAGGAGATGATGGAAGAAATTCTTCACTATCAGTCTGATAGCTCCTATTATGAGGAAAAGTCAATACAAGCGAAGAAACGAGCAGATTTCATGACAGACGGATCCAAGGTGTTTATACAAGCTATGGAGTCCATTGAACAAAGTCCCTTGTTCTTCTAAATTTATTCAAGGTATGTGAACGAAATAAGTAGAATGGCGACAACTGTTGATTTATTTGTTATAATAGAATTTAGAAATCATCACAAATATTATCATGATTTGGAGACACGGATGAAGAAGATATATATTACAGGCCTAGCAGGAATGCTAGGTAGCAATCTGGCTTTCTTATTAAAAGAAAAATATAAGGTGGCAGGTGTGGATCGGATACCTGTAACAATGCATGGGATAGAAGCTTCCTGCTTTGATATGTTAGAGGAAGAGCGTTTGTATGAAGACTTGGCCAGGGTTAAACCAGAGCTTGTGATTCATACGGCAGCAGCGGTGAATGTGGATCGTTGCGAGCAAGAGCCTGAGTTTGCTAAGAAATTAAATGAGACCTTGACCTATAGTCTTGCCAACTGCTGCAAGATGCTTGGGATTTCCTTAATATATATTTCAACAGATGCAGTATTTGAAGGTTCTATCCCTGGCTTATATACGGAAGAGGACCAACCGAAACCTGTGAATGAATACGGAAAAACCAAATTGGCAGGGGAAAAGTATGTATTAGAGCTTGAGAATGGTCTAGTCCTTCGTACGAATATCTATGGATTTAATGTGCAATCCAAATATAGTTTTGGAGAGTGGGTTGTTTCTTGTTTGTTGGAAGGACAAACACTTTCCATGTTCGATGATATCTATTTTTCACCGATCTTAGTGAATGATTTAGCACAGGTGATTGACTTGTGCATAAACCAAGAGGTTTGTGGATTATACCATGCTTGCGGGACAGGTTCTGTGAATAAGTATGAGTTCGGATGTTATATGAAAGAGGTATTTCACATCCAAACAGGTCAATTTGTACGTGCTCAAAGTAGCCAACATGAATTTATTGCGAAACGTTCGAAGAATATGGGGATGTCAAACCAAAGGTTAAGCAAGCTACTTGGGATTAGGATGAGAACTCCACAAGAAAGTATTGAGTTATTCTATGAATTATATCAACAAGGTTATCAGAACAAGCTAACAC
>JAEYWQ010000073.1 GCA_023428885.1 Bacillota bacterium | reverse complement strand
AGAAAGAAGAGGGAGATTACATGAGAACAAAAAAATTCATTGCACTGTTTCTTATCGCAATTATGATGATGGCGAATATGAGAAGCGGCGTCATTGCTAAGGCTGAGGAGACAACCATAACCTATGTCGAAATCGTTGACAATGATACGAAATCATGGAACTTAGTACCAGGAACCACAACAAAAGTAGTAGTGCCTGTGAAGGCAACAGCTATTTACATCTATAATCCAACGATAACTATAAAGGCAAGCGATGCAGATGCACCTTTTACTATCGGTAAGCCTAAGTTATACACTTCACTTTCACCACTAGGTGTATTTGCAATTGATCTAAATAGCACCACTTTTATGGAATTTGATATCACCACCAAGGAAAATGCCAAGATTGGAAAATATAACCTTGATATTAATATCAATTTTGAGGCTCCTGTGTTTACCTCAGATGGAAGTAGTGAAAATAAGAAAATAACAGCACCTTTATCAATTGTTTGCCGTGTGCTTCAAGAAAAGGCTCCTGCTCAGTTATCCATTAGCAATTTAAAGTATAGCGAGGATTCCGCAGCGATTGGTAACACCTTTGATGTAACCTTTGACGTAACTAATCATGGTGAGATTTCGGCTCTTAATACATACTTAACAATGGATTATGGTACTACCGGTATTGTAGCAGGCTATGCCACAGACAGCATTAAGGTTGGAGATTTGCTTTCTGGAGCAACAAAGAATGTGAAACTCTCAATGAAAGTATTAGCGAATGCGACAGAAGGCCTAAAAGAGTTAAAAGCAGGCTTTAGCTACAAGGATCCGGAAGGTAAAGAATATAGCTCTAGCAAATCTATGTATGTAACGGTAAAAAAGACCAGTACACAGGCATCAGCTGATGCTAAGTTAGTAGTGAATAATACAGCAGTAAACAATGAAATTGTTGCAGGTTCTGAGTTTTCACTTGTTGGTGATATAAAGAATGTAGGAAAAATCAAAGCTACCAATGTAGAAGTAGCTATTATCAAGGGTACTGGTGTAACAAGTGGGATTATTTCCATGAGTGATGGGGCAACAACCCCGGTGGCTGATATTGCAGCCGGAAAGTCTATTGAATTTAAAATACCTTTGTTAGTTACTGAGACAGCAGCTGCTGGCTTATCAGAATTGTCAGTTCAGGTTACTTATACAGATAGTAAGGGTGATAGTAAAACAGCAGTAGTACCTTTCTATGTAACAGTAATACAGAAGAATGCAGAGAAAGAAGAGAGCGATGTTGTGATATCAAATGCTCAGCAGAGCCCTGCTGAACCAATGGTTGGCCAAAAGGTTACAGTAACCTTTGATATTGAAAATCGTGGTAAAAAAGATGTAACAAATGTTACTGTAGGCGGTGATGGTTTATCGAATGCTGGTTTTGAGCCTTTTACATCACAAGCCTTAAAGGAAGTAGGTACCATAGCAGCTGGAAGTAAAAAGACGGTCTCTCTTGACTTTAGAGCGGGAGCCAATATTCCAGAAGGTATGAACACCTTAACGATTGCTTGCCAATTTAAGGATGGTAGCGGTAATAAGAAGGATACATCTACAAACGTTTATATTTTAAATGTAATTAATGATGGAAACTCGAAACCAAAACTTATTGTAAGTGATTATGTAAAGGATTCAGATGAATTAAAAGCAGGCTCTTTGTTTAATTTCACTTACACCATTAAAAATACTCATACATCCAAAGCAGCGAAGAATATAAAAGTTACTATTTCACAAGCAGATAATGTTTTTTCTGCTAGTCAGGGAACAAACACCTTCTATATCGATCGTATTAATGCGGGGGAATCTGTTGAAAAAACCATTGAATTAAAGGTAAAACCAGATGTTACTACGGCAGCTTATGAGATAGAGATTAAAATGGAATATGAATATGATGGTATGTCAAAGTTAGACCAGGAAAACGGTGGTGTAACTGAAACAAGTAAATTGAAACTTCAGGCAGTTGAAAATTTACGACCTTCTGTTCAGAACATTACAGTTGGTATGTATGGTGAGATGCCATATGTAAATACATCGTCCATACTATCCTTTGAATTTATTAATATGGGCAAGTCTGCGTTGAATAATGTGAGATTTTCCTTAGAGGGTGACTTTATCTTAGAGACCGGTTCTTCATATTACCACGGGACTGTAGGAGCTGGAATGCCAGAATATATTGAGTTATCTGTTATGCCAATAGTTGCCGGTCTGTGTAGCGGTACTTTAATTATAACCTTTGAGGATAGCAACGGTGAAGAAGTAGTAAAACGAGAGGAATTTGCGAATATCAACGTAATGGAACAGATGGTTATTGATTGGAACAATGGTGGAATGGATCCTGGAATGCCAACATTTGATCCAACTCAGTCAAATGGGAAGAAAGATATAATGCCAGTATGGCTTTTCATTGTAATCCAAGTAGCAGTCCTTGCAATTTTCATTCCGGTAGTTAGAATGATTTTAATAAAGGCTTATAAAAGGAAGGTAAACAAGGAAGATAGTCTTTTATAGTGTTCAAAGTGTGAGTGAAATTCTCTTTATTTCACTAATATTGTAGATAGAAGGGAAGGAAAACAATGAAAATATATATGAACCAAGATGGCTTGGCTACTGTGCAGCTAGAAACAACTCCTACTGCAACAGAAGGCACAACAAAGGATGTAATGGAAGGAAATGAAAGTGTAGTTATAGAAGGAACTGAACCAAAAGTAGTGGAAGGAACTGATCCAGCAGTCGTAGAAGGAGCTGAAGGCGAATACGTGGAAGGAGTCGATTCGGCAGTCGTAGAAGTACCCGAAGGTGAAAACGTGGAGGGAACTGATCCAGCAGTCCAAGAAGGAACTACAGATGAATTTGTCGGTGAAGGAAGTGTAACCGATGATGTATCTATCGATATGGGTAAGGATTTTGGAATGATCGATAATGGCGGAATGTATGGAGAAATCGGTATGGAAACACCGAAAGAGAAAGGTTCTGTTATGTCAAGCTGGGTGTTTGTAATTGGTATTACCGTTGCTACCTTAGCAATTAGTGTTGTGTTAGGTGTCCTGTTGGCAAAGAAGCGTATCAAAAAAGGATTTGATTCATATGAAGATTAGCGATTTGATTAAGATGGGGTTACGAAACCTTTTTCGGCGGAAAGCAAGGACCGCATTGACCATTATTGGTATGGTGATTGGTACCATTTCCATCGTAGTTATGTCCTCTATAGGTAATGGTATCAATAACATATTTGAAGAAGCTGTTATGAAGGATGGTAGCTTATCTAAGATATATGTTAGCCAGAATGGTTGGGATCCAGAAACCGGTACTCAGATTAAGGGTGTAGAACTAAATGATGAATTGATTGAGAAGATTAGGGAAATTGATAATGTAAAGAATGTGTCTCCTTCCATGGGAAAATCATTGGTCCTAAAGAGTGGAAAGTATGAAAGCTGGCTCTGGGTCCAGGTAATTGATTATGGAACAGCAAAGGACTTTGGTTTTCCTAACAAAGCAGATGGGACACCGTTAACCAAAGAAGATTCTGATAAAATTATCGTGAATAAGGATAGTTTAAATTATTTCTATTACTGGTCCGGTAGAAATCCAAAGACTAAGTCCGTCGACCTGGAGAAAGATAAGGTATTTGCGAATTTCCAGGAATATCAATTACCAGAGGGGAAGAAGGCCTTTACTTTTCCTGTCAACGATAAGTATATGTTTCTTGATGCTGAGGAGGGAACTGAGTACTATTGGAATTCTTATATCGATATTGACTACTTTAAAGAGCTGTATACAAAGTATGCTAATACCCTTAAGCTGGAGGACCGTAAGAAGGCGATTAAGTCCTTAAATGTATATGAACAGATCATTGTCAATGTAAATAATATTCGAGATGCCGAAGAAGTAGTTAAGAAGATTAATGAGTTGGGTGTCAATAGTTATAGTAATATGGAATCGCTAAACACGATGCAGGATACCGCTGATATGCTTAAGTTGGTATTTGGTGCCATTGGTATGGTTGCCTTGATTGTTTCAGCCATTAATATTGCAAACACTATGATTATGTCGATCTATGAGCGTACCAAAGAAATAGGCGTAATGAAAGTTTTAGGTTGTCTTGTCTTTGACATCAAGAAGCTATTCTTATTCGAAGCAGGCTTAATTGGGCTGATTGGTGGTTTGGTTGGTATTGGATTCAGTTTTCTCGCTTCCTGGGCGGTAAATAAATATGGTGGTCCATTGTTATCAAATATTATCCCTGGAAATGGATGGTACATCGACTCTACAGGAGCAAAGTTCTCCCAGATTTCGGTTGGGCTAACATTATTGGCGGTTTTAGTTTCGATAGGAGTTGGAGTTATCTCAGGCTTCTTCCCAGCACATAGAGCAACGAAGATTTCAGCAATTGAAGCAATGAAGACCGAAAATTAATGAATGAAATGTAAGCTTTCTTTTAAGACAAAATTCATAGGAATTTCGACAGAGGACTGTGCATAGGCACAGTTCTTTGTCTTTTTAAAGCACACTTTGTTCCATTGATTTTTGGCAATAACTGATGTATAATCATCAAATAGGTTAGAGTTGGAGTTATAAATTAGACTTATGACAAAGGAAGTTGAGAGGCAAAGTAATATGCAAAAAAGTTCTACGAAGAAAATTGCCATGTATGGTATGCTGATCGCACTTGCGTTTATCTTTAGTTATATAGAAAGTCAGATACCATATATGTTTGTTATACCTGGTATGAAGCTAGGGTTAGCCAATATTGTGATATTAATTGCGCTATATACATTAGGAACCAAATCAGCTTTTATATTATCTATTATTCGAGTGTTGTTAGCAAGTCTAACCTTTGGCAATATGTCAATGTTTTGGTTTAGTGTGGCAGGTGCTACCTTAAGTTTTATTGTAATGGCTCTTATGAAGAGGTTAAAAGGATTTAGTATGGTGGGTGTATCTGTTGCAGGTGGTGTTGCTCATAATATAGGCCAAATTATTGTGGCTATGATAATGTTATCTGAAGTTATGATATATACATTAATTTTCTTAATTATTGGTGGTACGTTAACTGGAGCGGTGATCGGGGTGATAGGTGCAACTGCATGCGCGAAGCTAAAAACAGCTCTAAAGTAAGGGGGACTAAAATGGCAACAATAAGAGATATTTCATTGAAATGTAATGTTTCTGTTTCTACGGTTAGTAAAGTATTGAATGGTTACCGTGAAATTGGAGAAGAAACTACGAAAGCAGTATTAAAGGCGGCAAATGAGCTGGGTTATGTACCAAATTCCTATGCGCGGCAGTTGAAATTAAAGAAGTCCTATAATATTGGTGTCTTATTTGATACCTTATCCGTATATGGTCTGAAAAATGAATATTTTGCTCATATTCTGGCTGCATTGCGCGAAAATGTAAGTGTGCGAGGGTATGATATCACATTTATAGAGAACAATATTGGTAATCGGAAGATGACTTATCTAGAGCACTGTAAATATCGAAATTTTGATGGTGTCTGCATTGTTTGTGCTGATTTTACCAATCCTGAAGTGCTAGAAGTCGTAAATAGTGAATTTCCAGTGGTTACCATAGATCATTCCTTTAACGAAGCAATCAGTATTATCTCTGACAACACTGGTGGAATGAGACAATTGATGGAGTATATTGTTTCTAGAGGACATAAGAAAATAGCTTATATCCATGGTAATAAGAGTTCAGTTACCCATAACCGTATGGTTGCTTTCAACCAGGTGTTAGCAGAAAATAAAATTCAAATCCCAGAGTATTATTTTTGCGAAGGGGAATATCGTCTAGCTGATACTGCAGAAGAATATGCATATCGCTTATTGGATTTACCTGATCGCCCGACTTGTATCGTAGCATCCGATGACTATGCTGCCCTAGGAGTCATTAAGGCTATAAAAAGAAGAGGGTTAAAGTTCCCAGAGGAGATTTCTGTTGCAGGTTACGATGGTATTTCAATCTCTCAGGCACTTGAGCCAAAGTTAACTACTGTCAAACAGAATACCGATAGAATTGGTGAAGAAGCAGCAAAAAAATTGATTAGTTTAATGGAAAGTCCAATGACAACAGCCTTAAATCATGTGATTTTGAAAGCAGAGTTGTTGGTTGGTGATTCTGTATCAAACTTAAGTAGCGAATAGGAGGGATTACATGAGTAAAGAGTTAATGAAACGTAGTGAAGTGAAAAAGGAATTTACATGGTCAATTGAGGATCTTTATCCAAGCGATCAGGCATGGCAGGAGGATTTAGATAAAGCAAAAACGCTTAAGGATCGTATTCTATCTTTTAAAGGTAAGTTAGGTGCTAGCTCTGAGAGTTTATTGGCATTTTATCTGCTTTACGATGAAGTAGATATCTTATTGGATAATTTATTCCAATATGCAGGTCGTAAAAAAGATGAGGATACTAAGAATTCAGTCTATCAGGCTTTGAATGGTAGCTTAATGAGCGTTTATGTAGAGATTTCAGAGGCATTGTCATTTGAAGATCCAGAGTTAATTTCTATTCCAGATGCTAATTTACAGAAGTTCTTTGAAGAAAAGGAAGAATTACGTGTATACCAGCGTCATATTGAGGTAAAGCGTAAAAAGAAAGAACATATTTTGTCAGAAGCGGAGGAAAAAATTCTTGCGGCTACCGCTGATTTATCCGT
>JAEYWQ010000058.1 GCA_023428885.1 Bacillota bacterium | reverse complement strand
GAGTAACTCTTGGGGGAACGGGTAAGGAGCAAGGGAAACGTCATCCAACTATTGGGGATAACGTTATGATTAGCGCTGGAGCTAAAGTGCTTGGTTCCTTTACCGTGGGAGCAAATTCTAAGATTGGAGCAGGTTCTGTGGTATTATCAGAAGTACCTCCTAATTCCACCGTCGTTGGCGTTCCAGGCCGTGTGGTTAAAAGAGATAATGTGAAAGTACCTTGTGAAGAGCTGGATCAGGTTCATCTTCCAGACCCAGTAAAATACGATTTGGAGCGTCTGCAGAGAGAAAATGAATCCTTAAGGGCAGATATCGATCTATTAAAAAAACAGCTGGAAGAAATAAAAAAATAAATTAAGATGAGGTAAAATCAAAGATTTAGAAATAAATCTATGGATAGACTAATTAAGGTACTAGTGACTTCACTATTGCACTAAAATTACATGAAGTAGTAGAATGATAGAATACCATAAACATAGAAAAGAGCTAGTGTGAAAGAAAACACTCTCATACTGAAGTTTGCGTTCTGAGTATGAATGCAAGCGCTCATTCTCAGAAATTGGAGGAATATTATGAAAATATACAATACCATAACAAAATCAAAAGAAGAATTTCAACCACTCATTGAAGGAAAGGTAAGCATGTATGTATGTGGGCCAACGGTGTACAATTACATTCATATTGGTAATGCAAGACCTTTGGTAGTATTTGATACCGTTAGAAAATACCTAGAGTATAAGGGATATGAAGTAAATTTTGTATCAAACTTCACAGACGTTGACGATAAAATCATCAAAAAAGCGATTGAAGAAGGTGTATCTGCAAAGGAAATCTCTGAGCGTTATATCGCTGAGTTTGAAAAAGATACGAAGGGCTTGAATGTAAAGCCAGTTACCACACGGCCAAAAGCAACCGAAGAAATTGATGGTATGATCGAGATGATTCAAGAGTTAATCGAGAAAGGTCATGCTTACGAGAAGAATGGAACTGTTTATTTTAGTACTAGAAGTTTTCCGGAATATGGAAAGCTAAGTAAGAAAAACATTGATGATTTGGAATCAGGAGCACGTATTGCAGTAGCAGACGAGAAAGAAGATCCATTGGATTTCGTATTGTGGAAGCCAAAAAAAGAAGGTGAACCTTATTGGACTGCTCCATGGTCAGAAGGTCGTCCAGGCTGGCATATCGAATGTTCTGTTATGAGTAAGAAGTATCTTGGTGAACAAATCGATATTCATGCAGGTGGTGAGGACCTGATCTTCCCTCATCATGAGAATGAGATTGCACAGACCGAGTGCTGTACAGGAAAGCATTTCGCAAAATACTGGATGCATAATGGCTTCTTAAATATTGACAATAAAAAGATGTCAAAGTCAGAAGGTAATTTCTTTACGGTTCGTGAAATTACAGAAGAATACGATCCAGCTGTATTACGTTTCTTCTTATTAAGTGTTCACTATCGTAGTCCAATTAACTTTAGCCGTGAGATTATTGAAGCCAGCAAGAATGGATTAGAGCGTATCCAGACTGCAGTAGAGCAGTTAAAGTTTTTACAGAAAGTAAAAGAAGAAAAATCCGATACAGAAACTAAGTTAACTGACGAAGAGATAGAGCTATTAACTAAATTCGATGCTCAAAGATTTCGTTTTGAAGAAGTAATGGACGATGACTTTAACACTGCGGATGCAGTAACTGCTGTATTTGAAATGGTGAAGCTTGCAAATACCAACGTGAGCGTAACTAGCAGTTATGAGTTGATTGAAAAAGTTATTACCCATATTACCCTCCTTTGTGATATACTTGGTTTGGAAACCATTAAAAAAGAAGAACTTCTAGATGATGAGATTGAACAGTTGATTCAAGATCGTCAGTCTGCAAGAAAGAACAAGGATTTTGCTCGTGCAGATGAAATCCGTAATCTTCTGTTAGAGAAGGGCATTGTATTAGAAGATACTAGAGAAGGTGTAAAATGGAAGAGAGCTTAGTCGCTAAGGTCAGACAGACCTTTGAACTACCCAATACCGATATTCGAACCTATTCTCCGCTAACCTTGGCTTACATTGGAGACAGCATCTATGACTTGATTATTCGCACTATGTTAGTGGAGAAAGGGAATGCTCAAGTAAATCGACTTCATCAAGGAGCGAGCAAATTAGTCAAAGCAGTTGCTCAAAAAGAAATCGTACATGCTATTATGGAGCTATTAACCGAAGAGGAGATTGCTGTATTTAAGCGTGGGCGTAATGCAAAATCAGTGACTACAGCTAAGAACGCTTCAGTGACAGACTATCGTACGGCTACAGGGTTTGAAGCATTGATTGGCTATCTGTATTTATCAGAGAAGAATGACCGAATACTGTTCTTGGTCAAAGAAGGCTTAAGCAGAACAGAACTCATAGAAAGAGGTCTATAGAGTTTAGTATATCAATCATTAAATTTGTGCTAGATAAGAATCTACAGCTTATGAAGAAAGGCATGGTTATAAACATGAGATATGAGGAATTAACAATAGAAGGCCGTAATGCGGTAACGGAAGCATTTCGCGCTGGGAAGACAATTGATCGTTTGTTTATCTTAGACGGCTGTCAGGATGGTCCAATTAAAACCATCATCCGTGAAGCAAAAAAAGGAGATACCATTATTACCTTCGTTAAGAAAGAACGTCTGGATCAGATGTCAGAGAGCGGAAAGCATCAGGGAGTTATCGCTTATGCAGCAGCTTATGACTATGCAGAAGTAGACGATATTTTAAATGCAGCGAAAGAAAAAGGGGAAGCCCCATTCATTATCATCTTAGATGGAATTGAAGATCCACATAATCTTGGTGCAATGATTCGAACTGCAAATCAGGCTGGAGCCCATGGAATTATAATTCCAAAGCGTAGAGCAGTAGGTTTGACAGGTACAGTAGCTAAGGTAAGTGCTGGTGCTATTAATTATGTTCCGGTGGCAAAAGTAACCAACTTAGTTGCAACCATTGAAGAGTTAAAAGAAAAAGGACTATGGTTTGTATGTGCCGACATGGATGGTGAAGTCATGTATCGTCAAGACTTAACAGGACCAATCGGCTTGATCATCGGAGGTGAAGGCGAGGGAGTTTCTCGACTTGTCAAGGAAAAATGTGACTTTATCACAAAGATTCCTATGCAGGGAGATATTGATTCCTTGAATGCATCCGTTGCTATGGGTATTCTTTCATTTGAGATTGTAAGACAGAGAAAGTTTAAGTAGTTATGATGGAATAGGAGGTTATCGATGGCAGATAAGCGATATGAAGAAATCACTGATGAAGAAATCATTGCGCTTATCCGCGCCGATGACCGGATGGCAATGGATTATCTCATAGGGAAATATAAGAACTTAGTTCGTAAAAAAGCTAAGGCTTTATATTTAATTGGTGGTGACCGCGAAGATTTGATTCAAGAAGGTATGATTGGGTTGTACAAAGCAATTCGTGATTATCAGAAGGATAAAGCGGCCACTTTTTTCACATTTGCAGATTTATGTGTTTCCAGGCAGATGTATACAGCCATTAAGAATTCCAATACAAAGAAAAACCTTCCTTTAAACAATTATGTTTCCATTGATGCTTCCGTGAATCAAGCGGATCAGGATTATGCAGAGTCCATCACTTATCTTGGAAATTTTGCTCCCGCAAGAAATATGAACCCAGAGGAACTGCTGATTGATCGTGAAAATACAAGACAATTGGAGACTAAGTTGTTAGAACGATTGTCTGATTTTGAAAAGGATATTTTAGCCTTGTATTTAAAGGATTTCAATTACAGTCAGATTGCAAAGATTTTGAACAAAGAAGCAAAGGCAATTGATAATGGCCTGCAACGGATTAAGAAAAAACTGAGTGCAGCCTTATTATATGATTCCCAAGATGACTTATAAACAGTGATTTGCCAGTTCTTGTAATTGATCAGCTGCTATAATTTGATAACCAGAAGGACTTTTCATTAGGTAGCCATTAGAACAAAGACTGGAAAGCACACGTAGTAGGTGGCGATAGCTTGTACCAAGATAGTCAGCTACTTCAGTCAGAGTTTCATTAAAACACCCATCCACTTGAGAGGTCAGTATGAAAGCCGCCAAACGGTTTTCTACAGCATAGGTCTGGTTTTTACTAAAGTTTATTGTGTCTTCTAACATTTTCTTACCAAGCTGGGTAGCCAAAGCCTTTAAAAAAACTGTATCGTTTAGTAATAGATTCTTATACTTGTTTGTATTAATACCTATGCAGAGAACTTCTTCCATGGCTTGTAAACTGACAGCAGAAGTTGCAATGTCAAGTAATTCTAAATCCCCTACAAGATCCCCCGTAACATAGAACTTAATTAAGGTTACAGAGCCATTTTTGTTTACTTGATGCACTTTCGCTTTGCCAGAAACGAAAAAGTAGACATAGTTTGGTTTATCAAATTGCGTAAAAATATATTCATCCTTGTGAAAACTATGAAGTTCCAGGCAAGGTTCAATGTCCGTAGAAAACCAAGAAGTTAACCCCAGTTCATGAATATAAGCTTGTAGTTTTGCAGGATTATGAATTAACATAGGACTCACCTTTCGAAGAATTTATTAAGTTAAGTATGACATATGTCATACTTGTAAGCAAGTGAAATGTTCTATAGTAGAAGAAAGGGATGAGATACAAGGAAAGGAAGATGAAAAATGAGCACAATGTTAGCTCTCTTAGATGGTGTTTTAATTTCAATAGCAAATACAGTGAATGCGCTGTTAGGGGTAGAGTGGGGACAGTATATCGCACCAATCATCATACATGGGATTGGTCTTATTGTAATCGCTTTTCTTAGCATTGGTAAATATAAAAGTTTTCGTGGAATACGATTATGGTACTTACTTGGTGGAGTTGCAGGTTTTGGCACCGTAATACTTTGTAATATCTCGGCAGAATATATGGGTGTTACACTGATGATGGTAATATCTTTGGTAGGTCAGATGGCTTCCAGTATGGTGGTAGATGGCTTCGGTATCATGGGTCTTGCGAAGAAAAAAATTGATAAAAATCGTTTGGTTAGCTTAGGCCTAATCACGATAGGAGCGGTGGTGATGATAGTATGGCAATAATGATTTTAGTTGCATTTGCTGCAGGTGTTACGATTGTAGTATCTAGAATGATCAATGCAAAGTTGGCAGAACATGTAGGAGCACATATGAGTACCTTGATGAACTTTGTTATGGGCGTAATTGGAGCAACAATCTTTGCCCTCATCATGAAGGCTAATATTCCTAATACAGTGACCTTCTCCTTAGAACAACTTCCGTTATATCTGGGTGGTGTCCTGGGAGTAGCTATGGTTTTTATCGCCAATGTAATTACAAAGAAAATCCCGGCTTACCATCTGACTTTGCTGATGTTTTCGACCCAATTATTCACAGGGATTATCCTAGATTACCTTGTATATGAAATTTTCTCTGCTGGGAAAGTGGTTGGTGGGATCTTCGTAGTACTAGGTTTGCTTGTAAGTATGAAGGAAGATAAGATAGCTAGTCAGGAGTAATTTTGGAAATTATCAAAAATATATGCAATATATAAACAACTTGAAAAATTTTTTGAAATTCTTGTTGCAGTTTTCAAGTTATTATGGTATCATATTTCTCGGACACATGATTAATGTGTGTGCTGCCATGGCTCAGTCGGTAGAGCGTCACCTTGGTAAGGTGGAGGTCACGGGTTCGATTCCCGTTGGTAGCTTAATAGTAAAATCAAGGCTCTCGAGACATTTCGAGAGCCTATTTTTTTGGCTCTTTTCTATGACTATTTCTATGATATGCATTACATAACGGCATCTGTATAATCTAAGAATGTATTTTTTTCATCACATCATCTACGTGTGAATATCTATCCAAGGTAGTCCTGGCAGTAGAATGACGCATTGCCTCACTTTTTTTGTAGGGTTTATATCATTTATCATCATGTTGGTACCGAAGCTTTGTTTGCTGAGTAAGGGAAATTCTTTGTATGACATTAAGATAAAATTTTGGAAGAATATGCATAATTAGAAGAATTGTATTATATTAATTGGACTTTTTACTTGATATCTATGGAAATTTTTACTATAATAAAGGAAAATACTACACATAATAAGTATTTATATCAAAGTATGTAAAAACTTATACGTACTTTAGTAATTTTGGTAACTAATGAATAAATGGTCGATGTAGGAGGAGGGATCTTATGAAAAAAATATTGAAAGTGATATACACAATTTTGCTAACAAGTATTATCGTGATTACGCCTATTGATTTAGTGTTTAACAGTTCGTCAGAGATAGTCGTCGAGGCTCACTCCGGTAGAACTGATTCTAATGGAGGTCATAAAGATAATAAGAATAAAAGTGGTTTAGGAAGTTATCATTATCATTGTAACGGGAATCCTGCACACCTACATACGAATGGAGTATGTCCATATGATTCCACTACCACTACTACTTCAAGTACAACATCATCAAACCTTGGGAAATCATCCGTGACATCAAAAAAAGATACAATTAAAGCTGTACAAAAAGCATTAAATGATTTAGGCTATGATTGTGGTAAAGCAGATGGAATATATGGAAAGAAGACTAAAAGCGCTCTAAAAAAGTTTCAAGAAGATAACGATCTCAAGGTTGATGGAGTTATTGGTAAACAAGTTCTTAAAGCATTAAATTTATCATGAAAAATAGAGTGATTTTGTTATGTTACAATTACTAAGACGAGTAAAAACCTTACCAATAATGGTAAGGTTTTTATTTTGGGATAACATGCTAGACCTATTTCACTTGATCATACCCATATGTCTGCGTAGCAGGATCTACAAACAATGCTATCTTAGGTGGGAAGAAGGTAAACCACATAAAAGCAATAATGATAACAATTAAAATTAAAACTCCAATGGGCTGAAAGATTCTGGATCGTAAGCTGCGATGAGAAAGAAGATAACATGTGAAAGTATATCCTATGATAACGCTTAGGATGTATACAATGATATCCACAAGCGTATAGTGGCCACCGATGACTCCGGTATAGCTATAGTAAAGCATGATAATAGATAGCATACCAAAGAGTATACCAAGGGCTTTGGCTATGATGTAATTATCATACGTCTGCCCTAACTTGATATACTCCAGTATACTAAAAATAAGCATAGGATATGCTAGCATCTTGATATGTTCCCAGGTGCTTTCATTAATCGGTGAAAAAAGGGCTATGATACGATTGCCATCTGACCACTCAAAGACAAAGTGTAACAAGGATCCTAAAGCGATGGTAAATATGATACCAAGGAATGCATAAACTTTTATGTTGATATGACGATTTCTCTGCATTATATTAATCCTCCTATCACTAATATATGAGAGCTTGTCTATAGTTATTCAAACTATTTTTTCTTTCTACACCATACTAAGAAGAATTTAAGAATATGCCTTGACCATATATTGCTAAATTACGATAAAGAGACAATTTTTCTTAAATAAGTATTTAATAAATGAATCTAGTTGTCGAATGAAAAGGACAAGTTTTCATAAGTGAAGTGATTAATCAGGGGTTATTTATTGTATTTATATTCCAAATATGGTAGCATTATTAAGTAATACTAAGTAGAGAGAGAAGATCAATGGTAGAGGAACTGAGAAGAAAAGCTAAACATAATATGCTAGCAAAGCTAAAAAGCTTCAATGAATTCCTGATTTTAAGATGCAATGAAGCAAAGACAATAAGTTAGTACGAGACACATGATAATAGAGAAAGATAGTACCACTGAGGGGAGTGTTACGCTCGGATGGTTCTTGCGTGGATAAAAGTCTGAATAATTAGGGAGCAGGAACATGAGGTCAATAACTATAAAAACGTGGACCAGATGGTTTTTGTCAGTAGTATTATGTGTTTGTATGTTTTCACAGTCAAGCTGTGCTAAAGAGCAGACACCTTCTGTATTCTATAGCATAGATTCGGTTGAAGATACGGAAGC
>JAEYWQ010000373.1 GCA_023428885.1 Bacillota bacterium | reverse complement strand
TCCAAAGCCACTGATTTACAACCTTGCCAAAGCCACTGATTACTCATCCTCCCAAAAGCCACTGAAAAATCAACACAAAAACAAAGTACAGGTATATAAATTCATGGAAATATACATATGGAAAAATTTACAGTATTTCTTAGCTTAATATAAACCGTCAGTGATGATTTGACATGGATGTCAAATCAAGGCTCCACTGAGCATGGATGCGAATTGGAGCCGCTCAGTCCTATTTAGACATCCTTCCTATTAAGCTTAGAAATACTAAATTTTGTAATCCGTATATTGGAATGAATTTATATACCTGTACGTTCATCTATCCCCACTTTTGCAGTGGCTTTTCAAACCCTCACTCTCAGTGGCTTTTCAAACTCTCACTCTCAGTGGCTTTTCAAACTCTCACTTTTTCAGTGGCTTTTCAACTCTCACTCTAAGTGGCTTTTCAAACTCTCACTCTCAGTGACTTTTCAAACTCTCACTTTTTCAGTGGCTTCTCAACCTCTCACTTTTTAGTGCTTTCATCTTCTCTCTTTTTCGTGGCGTCAATCAACTGATGAAGTTTTGCTATAGCTTCTTTGATTCCTCCAACTTCGTTGATGATACCCTCGCGTACTGCTGCCTCACCTACTAGGATGGTTCCAAGATCCTTGGTAAGCACACCTGTCCTAAGCATCATACTTTCAAATGCTTCCTTCGTGACTTTACTATGGTTAGAAACAAAAGTAACAATTCGATCCTGAATCAGTTGAAAATAATCAAAGGTCTGTGGTGCTCCAATCACCATACCTGACATACGAACTGGATGAATAATCATCGTTCCTGAAGGTACGATAAAAGAATAATCCGTTGCCACAGCAAGAGGAACCCCAATGGAATGAGAATCCCCAATGACTAAAGAAACTGTTGGTATACTTAAGGATGCAATCATTTCTGCTAGGGCAAGACCGCAAGACACATCGCCACCTACGGTATTGATTAGAATTAACATTCCATCTGTCTTAGTGTCATCTTCAATGACAGCTAACTGTGGTAACACATGCTCATACTTCGTAGTCTTGGTATTTTGAGACAGAGTCTCATGTCCTTCTATTTCACCAATAATGGAAAGTAAATGAATCTTATGATCTTTTTCATTTTCTTCCAGAGTAGCTTGTCCATACTCTGAGATTTTTTCGTCGTTCACATTTTCAGGTTTATCGTTGCCCTTGCCCTTGACTTGCTCTTTTACCTTCTTGTTTCCATCATCTCTAGATTCTTCATCTTTCTCTTTCTTCTTATCTATTGCGTATTTATCTGGTTCATTACATAAAATAAAATTTACTTCTCTCTCCATAGCAACCTCTTTTACAATTATTCTAAATGAAATAAAACTGTGCTTCGCAAACTCTCGCGATCCATAATTATTAGCCCATTATTGCCTCTGACAAGCAGGGCATCATTCTATATTGTGAGGTATTTATAGAGTTATTATTCAATCAGATTTATTTTCCATACAATTCAACCATACATCTATGTTTAAATTCTATACTGCATGCATTTGATACAAAAACAGTAATACTGAGTCAAATTAATTTCTGAATTCATTAATAAAATACTTTTTAATCTTTTGAAAGCTAATCCCTGTCTCGGCCCCGACCACACACATACTTGGAATTTGACCAGCAAAGGTGCGCTTCGCAAACTCTGTTATATCTTCCACTGTGACACGGTCAATCTCAGCGATTACTTCATCGATTGATTTTATATAACCTCTAAGTAAAACTCCCTTTGCATTCGAGTCCATTCTGGACTTAGCGCTTTCACAGGACATAATATATTCTGTCTTCACTTGAGACTTATGCGTATTTAGCTCTGTCAAGTCAATACCCCTACGTAAGAAGTCATCAATGGCTTGTTTCGTTTCTTTAAGTACTGCAAAGGCCTTATTGGGATTAACGGTTATATCAATATGGAATAGACCTGCCTCTTCAAAAAAACTGCCATAGGAGTAAATAGAATATACTAAGGATAACTCTTCACGAATTCTTTGAAATAATCGAGAATTGTTGCTTCCACCAAGCATTGAATTGAAGATGGAGAATACAATCGATTCCTCTGATTTTAAAGTAATTGAGGGATATGCTATGTTTAGATGAAGCTGCTCATTTTCCTTATGTTTGGTGCAAAAACAAGGATGATATACTGGCGTCTTATCCTTGAAATATTTCTTCTCGTATGGACTTTGTATCCCATGATTGTCGTAAGCCTTGTATTTAGAGGCTGCAGCGATTGCTCCTGGGTTTACCGCCTTAATCTTGCTAAAACATTTCTCCAAGCTTTGAATCATTTGCTCTTCCTCAAAATTACCTGCCACTGAGATAAGGATCTTATCAGCAGTATAGTGTAATTTCATAAAGTCGAGCAATTGCTGTCTCGTAAACTTTCTTACATTGGTTTTTGTACCAGATATAATATAGCCTAATGCCTGATTGTTATATACCTTTTGCTGCAGCAACTCATGAACAAGATCATCTGCAGAATCTTCATACATATCGATTTCATCGCAAATAATTGCTTTTTCCTTGACTATATCACTTGCATTAAAATTTGAATGTAACATCATGTCAGCGATTAATTCAACTAATATACTTAAATTTTCTGAAGTGGTTGTTCCATAATAACAAGTAATCTCTTTCCCAGTAAAGGCATTGACATCATCTCCGATCATAGCGATAATATCTGCTAACACCTTCCCACTCTTAGTGCTTGTTCCTTTAAAAAGCATATGCTCAATCATGTGTGAGATACCATTATTCTCTTTTGTCTCCTTGGCTGAACCCACTTTGACCCATACGCCAAAGGAAGCCGTCCTAAGATAGGAAAGCTTCTCTGTCACAACACGTATTCCATTGCTTAGTGTTACTATGTTCATGCTTAATATCCTTTGCTCTATATTCTTCTTTCTCTAGTGTATCAAACGCAAACAACAATTTCAACTAAAGCAACAAACTTTATGTTACTTTAAGCGAAGTGTCATTGCCTTATCTCCGTGAGATAAGTAATTCACTCTCTTAATCATTAGCAATTGACCAACTGTGTAATTACTAATCTCCATACGAATCTGTACCGTTTTGTTATTATTTTTTATGATACCATTCTGGAATCGACAGAGCATTTCTCCTGTTGTAATCTTTACTTGATCATTCACTTTCATCGTTAAGATATCCCGTTTGCCGTTTTCTTCCTTGTGTTTACATTGTATCATAACCTCAGTACCATCATCTGAGATGATTTTTACCATAGATTCATCTAAGTTATTCCAACATACCCTGCCATTGATGGGAGCATACAACTTATCATCGCTGGGAGCTAATAAAACACCCGGATGATCATATCCATCCTTTTGTGCTTCATCTATACTTTCATGATAATTCAGAACTTCAGCATTGCAAGGACTATAAATGAGTAGTAACTTATTCTTACGGTCGTTATCTATCTTTTTCTGATTTTCACTGATCTCATTGTCACGCTCTTTCTTAAGCTTCCATTGAGCTTCTTCCGAAATACGGTCGGGATGGTTTCTACGATGAGAAACCCTAGCTCCATCTAAGCGTTCATTGGAATTATAAACAAACTCCTCCTTAGGTTTTTGTGAATCTGTCTCTTTACTATTGTGTTTTATCCCCTTGCTATGCTGCTTCTTCCTACGTAGATAAAATATAGTCAATATAATAAGTACCACCAATGCGATACAAGCAATCACAATTGCTATAATCTCTGTTCCTGCCATGCGTTAACTCCTTTGGCTAATTTATTGCAAATATTCCATTCTATGCGTAAATATTCTTTAGGTACATTATTCCATGTTACTAGTAGATTTATACAACTATAAACAACTCAATAACATATATGACATTACTCTTTATAACCAGTCCCTTTTATAGTGTTTCCAATTCCTGGGTTTCGTGTTATAATGCATATACATTATCAAAAGTAATAGTGTAATAAAGGAGTATAATATAGTAAATTGTAGATTGATCTAAAATTGATGTAATTGGAGCAGATTAATAAAACAATAAGGGGAGTTAAGATGGAGAATGGTATGAATGGTATGAATGGTATGAAATGCAAGAAAATAGTTAAAGTGTTATGGATCATGATATGTATGGTATTATTTTTACAGATTACTTCTTCCACCGTTTATGCAGCCTCATCCACTGATGGTGTCAAGAACTTAATAGAATCCACAGCAACGATAGAATCAATTAGCCTTAAGTGGTCAAAAATGAGTGGAGTAAGTGGATATCAGGTTTATCGATCTACATCAAAGAGTGGTAACTATAGAAAGGTAGCTACTTTAATGGGTGAAACAGTAATTTCCTATAAGGATACTGAACTAGTAGCTGGGAAAACATATTATTACAAAGTTCGTGCTTTTACTATGTCAGGCAACAACATGAAGTATGGTGCTTTTAGTAAAATGCTATCAGCTGTCACAAAACCTGATAAGATTACTGATCTTGGATTTACAGTAACAGAATATGGAAGCGTTATATTTAATTGGAGCTCTGTACCTGGAGCTAGCAAATATAATGTCTACTATTCAAGCTCTAAAAATGGTACATATAAACTTTCGGGAACGACTACAAAAACAACATATGAGTATTTTAGCACTTCTACCGATACCTTTTATTTTAAGGTAGCAGCAGTTAGATCATCGAATTCTTATGAAGCTGTCGGAAAGTACAGTAATACAATTCCCTGTTCAGATATCTGGGGAATGTCGATTATGGTCGCCAATGCTAACTATAATCAAAAGAAGTTTGGTTTTTCGACCTACACGATTTTTAATGCAAGTGAAGTATACGACCGAGTGATATCAACGGTAGCTAAAAAGATTGAAAATAATGACTTTCTTCTTGATGACATCTCTGACTCTTTGTTTTTTTATTGTCCAAAAGAAACGGATATTAGTGCATTCCAGAATTCCAGACAACTATATGATACGATGTCTGACAAGACGATAACGTCGGATAACTATGGCAGTTATGTTTTGGCTTATGAAAATAATTTAGAAATGCTATTTAAACAGAATTATGATAACTTTTTTCATAAAAAAGCAGTCACCGTTATATTTGCTACAGGCTCCTTTAACCTTTTTAATATTATTCAAGTAAAACTCATTTCACACTCTACTGGTGATGAATACCTTAAAGCAGAAGAAAAAGCAAAAAGCATTGCTGCTTCATTTTCTGGAACAGCATACGAAGAAGTGAAGTTTGCATATGATTATCTGATTAACAATGCTACTTATGATTACCAGGAACGAGATAATTCCGGTTCCAATCAACGGGCCCATTCAGCATATGGTGCACTAATTGATAAGCTATGTGTCTGTGATGGTTATTCAGAAGCTTTCTATTTGCTAATGGAGGCCTATGGAATACCATGTAACATCGTAGTTAATGAGAATCATGCCTGGAATGAGGTTATGCTTGATGGAAAATGGTATCT
>JAEYWQ010000352.1 GCA_023428885.1 Bacillota bacterium | reverse complement strand
AAGTGGAATTTTTACAGAAAGCAATGTTTGCTATATTTTAAGGAGGACTTAACGAATGAGCTGTAAAGTGGAAGAATTAGGAAAGAATATGGTGAAGCTTACAATAGAAGCTACAGCAGAAGAATTTGATAAAGCAATTGAGAAGGCTTACCAAAAGAACAAGGGTAAGATGAATGTTCAGGGCTTTAGAAAAGGGAAAGCACCTCGTGCAATTATCGAAAAAATGTATGGCGTTGGTGTATTTTATGAAGATGCAGCAAACGAAATCATTCCTGAAGCTTATGAAGCAGCAGTAAAAGAAACTGATCTTGAAATCGTATCTAGACCAGAGATTGATATTGTTCAGGTAGAAAAGGGTAAAACTTTCATCTTCACAGCAGAAGTAGCTGTTAAACCTGAAGTAACTTTAGGACAGTATAAGGGTATTGAAGTGGAGAAACAGGCAATTGAGATCACAGAAGAAGAGATCAATGCTGAACTTGATAAGGCAAGAGAGCAGAACTCAAGAACTGTGAATGTAGAAGACAGACCAGTTGCTGAGAAAGATACTGCAGTCATTGATTTTGAAGGATTTGTAGATGGTGTTGCCTTTGCTGGTGGTAAGGGAGAAGATTTTGAATTAGTAATCGGATCTCATTCTTTCATTGATACCTTTGAAGATCAATTAGTTGGTAAGTCAATTGGTGAAGAAGTAGAGGTTAACGTAACTTTCCCTACAGAATACCATGCAAAAGAACTTGCAGGTAAGCCAGCATTATTTAAGGTTACAATTAAGAGCATCAAAGTGAAAGAGTTACCAGAAGCTGATGATGATTTTGCTCAGGATGTATCTGATTTTAATACAATTGCAGAATATAAAGAAGACATTAAGAAGAACTTAACTGAGAAAAAAGAGAAAGCAGCTAAAACTGCAAAAGAAGATGCTGTTGTAGATAAAATTGTTGAGAATGCAACTATGGACATTCCTAGCCAGATGGTTGATTCTCAAAAACGTCAGATGGCAGAAGATTTTGCTCAAAGATTACAGATGCAGGGACTTTCCCTTGAGCAGTACTTCCAATTTACAGGTATGAACCCTAATAAGTTCATGGAAGATCTTGAGCCACAGGCGTTAAAGAGAATTAAGAGCAGACTTGTATTAGAAGCAATTGTGAAAGCTGAAAACATCCAAATCGCTGATGAAGATGTTGAAAAGGAATTTGAACAGATGGCTAAGACTTACCAGATGGAACTTGAAAAGATTAAAGAGTTAATCGGTGAAAAAGAGAAAGAACAGATTGTTATGGACATGGCAGTTCAAAAGGCAATTGACTTAGTTACAGATTCAGCTATAGAAGCGTAAAGATAAGTATCTGGTAATGGCTGTTGCTAAATGACTTTCGAAGATGAATGAAGCATTTGGCAACAGCCAAATTTATAATAAGAAAGGTGAGGGTGAAAATGAGTTTAGTACCTTATGTTATCGAGCAGACAAGCAGAGGAGAGCGCTCCTACGATATTTATTCCAGATTGCTTAAAGAAAGAATTATCTTTCTTGGAGAAGAAGTAAATGATGTTAGTGCAAGTGTTATCGTTGCTCAGTTGTTATTCTTAGAAGCAGAAGATCCTGGAAAGGATATCAACCTCTATATTAACAGCCCAGGTGGGTCTGTAACTGCTGGAATGGCAATCTATGATACCATGCAGTTTATTAAATGTGATGTTTCAACGATCTGTATTGGATTAGCAGCTAGCATGGGTGCATTCTTACTCGCTGGCGGTGCTAAGGGTAAGAGACTTGCTCTACCTAATGCAGAGATTATGATTCATCAGCCTTCTGGCGGTGCGAAAGGTCAGGCATCTGATATTCAAATCGTGGCTGAGAATATCTTAAAGACTAAGAAAAAATTAAATGAAATTCTGGCAGCAAATACAGGAAAACCACTTGAAATAGTTGAAGCTGATACAGATCGTGATTACTTTATGTCAGCCGAAGAAGCTAAGTTATACGGTATTGTTGATAGCGTAATTACTCATAGATAGTAGTGTGAAATTTGAAATTTCACACGGGAAGAACCTGCGAAACTCGCACAGAGGTGCTCGTTCCTTGATTCTTCCGGGTTTTGAGCTGCATCGAAGATGCAGCATGTAGACTAAGGCAGTCAGATGAAGAGAGGTGAACAATTTGGCAAATAGAACACAAGATACGAAGCAACTAAGATGTTCCTTCTGTGGAAAGCAGCAAGAGCAGGTTAGAAAGCTATTAGCTGGTCCAAATGATGTATATATTTGCGATGAGTGTATAGAGCTTTGTTATGAAATCGTAGAAGAAGAATTCGAAGATGATGTTATAGCTTCTGATACCGGTATAAATTTATTAAAGCCGGTAGAAATCAAATCATTCTTAGATCAATATGTAATTGGTCAGGAGGAGGCGAAGAAGGTATTATCTGTTGCTGTATATAATCATTATAAACGTGTGTTGGCAGAGAAGGACTTGGACGTAGAATTACAAAAAAGTAACATTCTTATGATTGGTCCGACTGGTTCTGGTAAAACATATATTGCCCAGACACTTGCCAAGATACTGAATGTACCATTTGCTATTGCTGATGCAACCGCATTAACAGAAGCAGGTTATGTAGGTGAGGATGTTGAGAATATTCTTCTTAAAATTATCCAAGCTGCAGATTTTGATATTGAGAGAGCGCAAACAGGTATCATCTATATTGATGAGATAGATAAAATTACAAGAAAATCTGAGAATACCTCCATTACCCGTGATGTATCAGGCGAAGGTGTTCAGCAGGCACTTCTTAAGATTCTAGAAGGAACGGTTGCATCTGTTCCACCTCAAGGAGGTAGAAAGCATCCTCATCAAGAGTTTATTCAGATTGATACAACGAATATACTTTTTATCTGTGGTGGTGCTTTTGATGGTCTGGAAAAGATTATTGATGCAAGAACAGGACATAAATCTATAGGATTTAACGCAGAAATTAGCCACGGTGATCACCATAATGTGGGCGACTTATTCCGCCAGGTATTACCACAGGATCTGGTGAAGTTTGGTATGATACCAGAGTTTGTTGGCCGTGTTCCAATTACAGCTGCCTTGGATCTTCTTGATGAGAATGCTCTGGTTAGAATCTTAACCGAGCCAAAGAATGCTATTGTTAAACAATATAAGAAATTATTTGAATTAGATGGAGTGGAACTTGAGTTTGAACCTGATGCCTTGAATTCAATTGCTAAGCGTTCTTTTGAGCGTAAGACAGGTGCCAGAGGCTTACGAGCTATTATGGAATCAGTTATGATGGATTCTATGTACAGAATTCCTACTCAGACTAATGTTTTAAAATGCATCGTAACCAAAGAAGCAGCTGAGGGACATGAGGAACCAAAACAAGTAATCGCTGAAGATGGACAGCAAAGAAAGCTGATTCAGAAAAAGGCAGCTAAGAAGAACAGCAATGAAATTGCTTAGTGCGAAGCACACTTTGTTCGACATTTAGTGATAATATAGTTGAGAAGGGTCTGTCAGCGTCCGCTGACAGACTCATTTTCACATAATTGCGGATTGTGTGTCTGCTATGCAGACATTGGTTTACAGATATTGCGGAGGATATTACAATGAGTGAATATACGAGATTACTGCCAGTAGTGGCATTGAGAAATATGGCAGTCATGCCCGGAATGTTGATTCATTTTGATGTGAATAGAAAAGTAAGTATGGAAGCAATCGAAGATGCAATGTTGAAGAACCAACAGATTGTGCTGGTATCACAGATTGATTCTGAGGTTGATAACCCTACAGGAACGGACCTTTATGAGATGGGAACGATTGCAGAGATTAAGCAAATGATTAAACTCCCAGGGAATGTGATTCGTGTTCTTGTCAATGGTATTGAAAGAGCAAAACTTGCTGAAATTGTCTCAAATGAGCCTTTCATAAAAGCAAGTGTTACAATTGAGAAAGATCATGAGGTGCATTTAACAGATCTTGAAAAGGAAGGTATGTTAAGAGGACTACGTGACTTATTTGATGTATACGAAGTAGAATACCAAAAAATGAACAAAGATATTGTACATCAAGTGAAATCATCAAAAAATTTAGAAAAGATAGTAGAACAATTAATGATTCATGTTCCACTAAGTTTAGAGGATAAACAGACCCTATTACGTTGTAACGATTTTGTACAGAGATATGAAGCCTTATGTGTTATCCTTGCGAATGAGATTGAAATCCTGCGTATTAAGAAAGCATTGCAGGAGCGTGTAAAGGACAAGGTTGATAAGAATCAAAAAGACTACATAATGAGAGAACAGCTAAAGGTGATCCGTGAGGAATTAGGCGAAAGCAATGTTGCCTCAGACGTGGCACAATATCGTGATAGTTTAGAGAAGTTAGTTGCTTCCTCTGAAGTAAAAGCTAAGATTCAAAAAGAAATTGAGAGATTTTTAAATATTGCTTCTAGTAGTTCTGAAGGTGCAGTAGCACGGGGATATGTGGAAACATTATTAGAGCTTCCTTGGGATAAAACAAGCAAAGATATTATGAACTTGGCTTATGCAAAGGAAGTCTTAGAAAAAGAGCATTATGGCTTAAACAAGGTGAAAGAAAGAATTCTAGATTTCTTAGCAGTACGTCAATTTACACAAAAGGGTGAGAGTCCAATTATCTGTTTGGTAGGTCCTCCTGGAACGGGTAAAACATCCATTGCACAATCGATTGCAAAGTCCTTAGGCAAAGAATATGTGCGTATTTCTCTTGGAGGGGTACGTGATGAAGCGGAAATTCGTGGTCACCGAAGAACTTATGTTGGTGCATTGCCAGGAAGATTGATCACCGGTCTAAAACAGGCAAAAGTAAAAAATCCATTGATGTTATTAGATGAAATTGATAAGGTTGGAACTGATAGTAGAGGAGATACAGCCTCCGCCTTACTTGAAGTGTTAGATTCTGCACAGAATAGTCGTTTTGTAGATCATTATATAGAAATTCCAGTGGATTTAAGCGAAGTTCTATTTCTAGCAACAGCAAATACTACCCAATCAATTCCAATGCCATTGCTTGATCGTATGGAAATCATAGAGATTAATTCTTATACAGAGACTGAGAAATTTCACATCGCAAAACATCATTTATTTATAAAACAGTTAGCGAAGCACGGATTGAAAAAGTCTCAACTTAGCATCTCAGATAAAGGCTTTGAGCGATTGATACAAGGCTATACCAAGGAAGCAGGAGTTCGTAGCTTAGAGCGTCGCATTGGTGAGATTTGTAGAAAAACTGCTCGTACCTTGTTGGAACAAGCTGAGGTAAAGAAGGTAAAAGTGACTGATAAGAACCTAACATCCTATCTGGGTAAGGAAAAATATCATAATGAGGCAGCCAACAAAGAGCCGATGGTCGGTATTGTACGAGGTCTGGCTTGGACAAGCGTTGGTGGAACCACATTACAGATTGAAGTGAATACTATGCCTGGAAAGGGAAAAATACTATTAACAGGTCAGCTTGGGGATGTTATGAAAGAGTCTGCACAGGCAGGTATTAGTTATATCCGTTCGATTGGCAGAGAGTATGGAATTGCTGATGATTATTTTGATCAACATGATATTCATATTCATATTCCAGAAGGGGCCACACCAAAAGATGGTCCTTCTGCTGGTATCACTATGGCAACTGCTGTCTTATCCGCTGTTCTTGAAGAAAAGGTACGCTCTGAGCTTGCTATGACTGGTGAGATTACATTAAGAGGAAGAGTACTTCCGATTGGTGGACTGAAAGAAAAATTACTTGCTGCTAAGCTTGCAGGAATAAAGACGGTATTGATCCCACAGCAAAACAAAGCAGATTATGAAGAAATAGAAAATGAGATTACTGAAGGTTTAACTGTCATCTGTGTGGAAACAATGAAAGATGTATTAAAACATGCAATTGTGGACAGTAATAGGTAATAGTTCGCCCTTGCGGACGGATTGGAGTAAATATGAATGTAAATCAAGTGGAGCTGGAGACTGTGTGCGGTATTACGAGCACCTTACCTGAAAACCTACAAGAGGAGTTTGCATTTGCGGGAAAATCAAATGTAGGTAAGTCATCCTTGATTAATGCACTGATGAATCGCAAATCCTTTGCGAGAACCTCATCACAACCAGGAAAGACACAGACAATTAACTTTTATCATATCAATAACCTTCTTTATTTTGTTGATTTACCTGGTTATGGCTATGCGAAGGTGAGCGCTGAAACAAAGCAAAAATGGGGCAAGATGATTGAACGCTATCTGCGGAGCTCAAAACAGCTTCGTATCATTTTCTTATTAATCGATATTCGTCATGAGCCATCAGAAAATGATAGAGATATGTATGAATGGATCGTTCACAATGGATTTGAACCTGTGATCATTGCTACGAAACTTGACAAAATTAATCGAAGTCAACGGGATAAGCATATAAAGATGCTACGTCAAGGATTGAAGGCGAAAGCAGATACTAAGATTATACCTTTTTCATCTTTATCCAAGGAAGGTAGAGATACTATCTGGGCTACTATTCTAGAGGTGTTAGAAGAAAAAAATAAGCAAATTGAGTCTTTAGGACAGAGTAAACAAGAGCCGATGGAATAAGCAAGAATCAAATAAAAAAAGGATGCTGAAAATCACTTCTAATTTTCAGCATCCTTTTTGCTTATATCATTTATAAGAATTTCTTAAGATCTTCAATTAAGGCAGTGTATTCTTCATCGGTGAGGCTTATCTGCTTTGGATCCATAGCAAAGGTGGAAGCCCATTCAAAGCCGTCTTTGTACTTTGGTACTAGATGGAAGTGAAGGTGGCAACCAGTGTCACCATAAGCGCCATAGTTTACCTTATCAGGGGAAAATGCCGAATGAATTGCGTTTGCAACCTTATTAACATCAGCAAAGAATTCATTGCGCTCTTGTTCAGTAAGAGCGGTAATTTCGCTTACATGATATTTGCTTGCAACGATACATCTTCCTTTGTGGCTTTGTTCTTTGAATAAATATACTTTAGATGAAGGAAGTTCGCAGATCTTAATACCAAATTTGGCTACTAATTCTCCTTCAGCACAGTATGAGCAATTTGGGTCAAACATAATTTAGTCCTCCTAGATGATATTTGTGTATTCATGTATTTTATCGAAAGCCCTATTCCGCTATGAGTGAGGAAATAACATAGGCATAGATATCGGCACTTTTTTCTCTCCAATTGTTACAGATAATACTAGCTTCCCGTTCGGTGGGAACAGAGAGTGAAAGTTCTATTACTGTACTATCTCCTTCTACTACCCTAAGTCTTGTAATATATTCATCTTTTTTGCTTTCAAAGTAATCAGCAAGAGTAGATACTTCGTTACGTAGACTGTATTTATGTTCTTTGAGATAGCTATCGATGTCGTCGCGAATGGCTTGGGATATGCTATGACTAAAAAAAGATAGTGTTTCGCGGCCAGAATCCGTGATTTGATATAAGGAACTGTTACGGATGGTTTCCGAGCTGATGTAGTTATCCTCAATTAGTTCTGAGATTGCCTGTTGGATATTAAAGTAACTGGTATACTCTTTTTCCAAGATAAAGTTGGTTAGTTGACCGTTGGTCAAAGGGAAATCTACTTTATCCAAAATATACAGAACAATGAGTTTGTATAGCATCAGAGTTTCCGCTTGCATGGTGGTTCTCCTTTCGTAACAAATGTTTTACCTTGATAAGAGCCTCTTATGGCTAATTGCTGATTGATTGTATTCAATACCAGTCGTTTATTAGCACTCCAGGAAGGAGCTAATAATAGATTCTTTGGT
>JAEYWQ010000162.1 GCA_023428885.1 Bacillota bacterium | reverse complement strand
CATGAGGACATAACTTCTGTTATTGATTGCTCTTGCAACTTTCCCCATATCACCATCGTAACTTAAGCTAAATTATATCATCTGTTGAATACGGTCAACTACTTCATCAATATAGTCTGCTAGCTTCTTTTCTTCGACCCCAACAACTGTGGCATGACAGCGATTCATAGGAATCAAAATTACGCTTGCTTCGCTGGATGATATAGCTTCTGCCATCTTAGGTGTAATTTCACCAAACATAGCGTTCGCCATAACGATACCGATTGGCCCAACGATGATATCTACGTGTTTGCTATTATAGATTACAGCATTCTCACCGGTTGCAGCATTAATACCTGTTCCTCTTAACATATTTGTTGTAGCAACAGAATTGGTTCCAACTGCAATAATTTCAACATTGCACTTTTTTGTGATAGCTTCTACTAGGCTTCTTCCAACGCCGCCACCCTGACCATCTACAATCAGAATTCTCATCTTACTCCCCCTTGGATATCGTAAGCTATTATTAATGTATGATTACACCCGCATATAAAATCATAACACATAGAGTTAAGTCTAAGTCAAGCTTTTAGTTTCATTTTCCACCTTACTTTTTAGGCTTATTCTCTTCATACTTTCTTCTTTCTATTGAACTAATTGATAGGTTTTTTCCATTATCTCTTTCTTGATTATGTAAGCTTCATTATTACCATCATCTCTGATTGCTAGATAATCTCCTGGCATCCCCAGCATATAATCATCATAATTCCATTTGGTAAATACCTTTGTTGTCTTCCTAATCTGTTTTGCAAAGATATAACTTTCTCCCATACTAACACATATTTTTGCATAATCACATAAAGAATATACTTCATCGCTTCGCTTGTTACGTACGGTCGGGTTATATTCTGTCTTTATTAAATATGCATCCTCAGATACCAGATAGTTTGATTCAAAGGTCCTTCTCTTCACAGGATATACTTCTTGGTCGATTCCAATCATCACATAAATGTCAGGGTCGGCTGTGATTGTTACATCACCCTCTAAAGTACGAGCAACTAGGACAGTCCCTGCTGCTGCAAAATCTAAGGTCTTAGCAAATCCTATCTTAATTGGAAGTTTTTTGTAGGTTCTCATTCCCTCTGTAGCAATCGTATGAATGACAGTATCAATAATATCATAACTAGTAAAGTACTGCGACATTCGTTCACTTATATAAGCCCCAAAGTCATCCTTGAGATAAGCTTCCTTAAATTTACTAGCCTTAACATATCCACCGGCTCTCCTTTTATGTCCTCCTCCATTTCCGATGTTATCTGTAAGGTAGCGGGCTAACTCATTGGCTGTCACATCTCGACGACAGCTTCGTACCGATAACTTATAACCATAATCTAACTCGTTATATACCACACAGACATCAATCGTATCCACCTGTAAGATCATATCACTAATAAAACCAAGAATATTAGGGTCACAAGGATCAGTCTTTACGATTGCATAGCGTTCTTTTTCAACATATATATAATTTTGCATGGCTGATCCTGCTAGAGCAATTTCATTTGCAGTAAAATTTGAACTCTTTAATCTAGAGATCAGATACTCTATAATGCGCAGATCTTCCATCATATCAAGATCAATTGGATGTTTGATTTCACCAAATCCATTCGTATCCATATACAATCCATAATATAAAGCTGTGGATAGTTTTAAGTCAGAATTAATCGGAAATCCTTCATTTAGTAGCATAGAATAAACAACAGTAGCACAACTACCGTAATTACTCCGTATCTCTGTAAAGTCATTCTCCATAACACAGACCTCATGATGATCAATCATGGCAACCTGATTTGCAAGATGTTTTGTGACGTTACCTTCTCCGTATTGGCAATCCGTCAATAATAGTAATTCTGCTGGCTTAAGCTCTGCAACATATTCGATAGGAATCTGAAGTTCCTCTATCATAATCACCAGATTCTTCTTTTGAATGATTGTTTTCCCAGAGTAGATTAATCGTACCTCTTTACCCATGACTTTATAATATTGATATAACCCAAAAGCAGAAGCTATGGCGTCTGCATCTGGATTATCATGGCATTGTATTACTATTTCATTTTATTTAAGTAAATCACTTAATCTCATAACAATCCTTTCACAAGCCTTAGTTTTTCCAAAGAGTTATTTATAACTATATGATACATATTAACAGATTTATTGGTTGATTGCTAGCCTGCTATTAATTACAAACAAAAATACACACAGTTGAGGCTTATAGATCAAATAAGCTCAACTGTGTGCATTCATTCTTTTCTTCATACTTGTGCATATATGAGAATAGTTGATTTGCATCACATACAATGTTATTTTTCCTACACTCTTCTATTACAATTTTCATAAGGAAATCTTGATTTTGTGACGGAATCTCGTATGCATTTCCATATGTTTTTATATATTTTTCTTTTATTCCAGGAAAACTCTCATCTAACTTCTGATAAAAATACTGTCGGTCCCCATCCCTAAGAGTTACCCCAATTCCAAATAAGAGAATACCATAGGTCTTAGCTTTGATGCAGTAGTCCAGTAACCCGCGAATGTTTTCTTCAGTATCATTGATAAATGGTAAGATTGGTGACATCCAACAGATAGTTGGAATTCCTTCCTCTCTCATAATGTTTAGTAGCTCAGCTCTGTTCTTCGTAGTAGTAACGTTAGGCTCGAGGATTTTACACAAATCTTCATCATAAGTGGTAAGTGTGATCTGAACCACACACTTCGACTTTAGATGAATTCGTTTTAATAAGTCCAAATCCCGAAGTATCAAATCTGACTTTGTTTGTATTGCCAGACCAAATCCATATTCCTCAATGAGTTCCAGGCATCTTCTTGTCATCATAAGCTGTTTTTCTGCATGTAGATAGGGATCACTCATTGCTCCAGTTCCTATCATACATTTCTTCCTCTTGCTGCGTAATGCCTGTTCTAGTAACTCGACCGCATTAGCTTTCACTTCGATATCTTCAAAATCATGCTGTATCTGATAACAGGTACTTCTTGCATCACAATAGATGCAGCCATGGGTACATCCACGGTAAATATTCATACCATTATGAGTAGATAGAATAGATTTTACTTTTGCTTCATGCATTACTTATCTCCACTTTCATTTGAATATGTCATTAAGTATATTATATCACTAGCAATCTGACAACTATGTGTCATATTATACGTTAATTTTCAAGCAAACGAAAAAAGAATAAGACCTATATTGACATCTGAAATTTAGGAAAGTATAATGAAGCTAACAAATCAGATACCATCTCTGAACAGTTACCTATATGATAAAATTCGTATGACGGATTTGGAAGAGACTTTCATAATAGAAAGCACCGAAGGGGCAGAAACTCTCAGGTAAAAGGACCTAATCTTGACGAAACTCTGGAAAGCATAATGTGCACCGACGAAGCAACGTTGTGAAATCAACGGAATCTTTCAGGTACCAAGACAGAGTACATCACGTACATCATTACGTATGTACTTTTTTTATTGGAGAAAAATAACATGCATGCTTTTATTTTATCACTTGAAATTCTAGGTACTGTTGCGTTTGCAGTATCAGGAGCCATGATTGCCTTGAAGAAAAAAATGGATATCTTTGGTGTTGTAACACTAGGTTTAATCACCTCAATCGGAGGTGGTATCTTACGTGATCTTTTGCTTGGAATAACTCCACCAACTACCTTTAAAAATCCTACTTATGCTATCACTGCTATTATCACTTCCTTTATTTTATTTATTCCTGTGGTGAGAAAGTGGTTGTTGCACAAGAATAACATCTATGAAAAAGTGTTGTTTACTATGGATACCATTGGACTTGGGTTATTTACGGTCATGGGAATTCGTATCGCTTATGATACTTCCACTGAATTTAGTAGTTATCTCTATGTTTTAGTTGGCGTACTTACAGGAGTTGGCGGTGGTGTGATGCGGGATATTTTAGCAGGCAATACTCCTTTTATCTTTGTAAAACATATTTATGCTTGTGCTTCGATTCTAGGCTCATTGGTATGTTACCTTTTATGGAACTATGTAGATAATACATATGCAATGTTTATTGGAGCAGTGATTGTAATGATTGTTCGCGGATTATCTGCTCATTATAAACTTAATTTGCCAAGAGCCAAAGATTTTGATGAATCTAGTGAATCATGATGATTGCTTGATAGGTTCGTTAACACTTATTATGTGTTAACGAACCTATTTTCCTGTCACTTTCTCCTGTTCCCTGTTCTTGTTATTGCTTTAATTCCTGTTTCCCAGTGATTTTACTAGTTGCATCCATAACAAAAGTATCCTGTGCTTCCTTTGTTGTAAAGTATACATTTCCTTCTACCGTTGCGTCAACCAACTGAAAATTAGCTACAGAAATATACAGGTCACCTTTGAATGTACCATGCTGGATACTTGCCTGTGGACTGGTAACC
>JAEYWQ010000283.1 GCA_023428885.1 Bacillota bacterium | reverse complement strand
TCTGTACAGGTGATATATTCACTGAAATCACACAAGCAGGCAATCCACGGTCGATGATGCTTTTATTAAAACGACAGGCTTCTTTTAAAGCCCAAGCCCCAAGTTCATTAATTAAGCCTGTTTCTTCTGCCACAGGGATAAACTCACGAGGGGAGATTAGTCCAATATTTGGATTGTAGATACGCATCAGAGCTTCATAAGCAACAATACGATTTTCTTTTAAATTAATTTGCGGCTGATAAAGTAGATATACTTCGCTGTTATGGATTGCATGACGGAGTATCTCAATAATTATATTCTTATGACTAAGCTGTTCTTCCATAACTTTGTTGAAGATACAACATTGATTTTTGCCACTTTCTTTGGAATGGTACATGGCAATATCAGCCGTCTTGGTTAGGGTAGTAGAATCCAAACCATTGTCTGGGTAGAGAGAAATTCCTATACTCATCGACACATAAGCAGTTTCAGAATTAAGATGAAAGGGAATATTAAAGCAATCGATAATGCTCTCGGCAAACTGAATTGCTGACTCATTGGATTCTATGTTAGGCTTCATAATAAGAAATTCATCACCACCAGCACGAGCTATACAATCCTCGGGATCTACTAATGAAAGCAGGCGATCTGAGGTTTGTTTTAAGAGTAGATCGCCATAATCGTGTCCTAAGGTATCATTGATCATTTTAAAATTATCCAAGTCAATAAAAAATACTGCATGACGATCCGTTGAGACATTACTTACAGACAAAAGGCTATTGGTAAAGTCATGAAAGGCTAATCGATTCGGAAGATCAGTTAAAACGTCGTGATATGCGAGGTATTCAATTTTGTTGTAATTATTTTTTAATTTATCTTCACTTTCCAGTAGTAGTTCATGCATAGAGGAAAGTTCTTCATAGTTTCCTTTTATTATATGTAGCATTTTATTCAGACTTCGAGATAAGTCACCTAATTCATTGGTGTGTTTTAAATTGGAGGTCACGTTTAGATTACCATTGGAAGCAGTACGCATTACATTTTTCAGTTCCTGAAGTGGTTTGAACAGTTTCTTATGGAAATAGTGATTTATTAAAAGTAAAAATGGTAGAAAAATTACAAGAGACAAAAGGCCAATGAGCAAGTTTTGTAAGCAAAAAAAAGGTCTATGAACAATAATGGTTGCAAGACCAATAAATAAGAGATATGATGTCAAAACAAATAGAAGATATGAAAACCTAAGTGACTTTTTAAGTGACATAACTGCCTCCATGAAAGATAACTTATATGTGTTTATTAAGCATGTCAATGGAAATACTATAATAGTACCAAATTAATCCAGTATTTGCAACTAGAGAGACACTTTATTCCAATTGTTTATGAAAAATTTAGTTGAAAAAGAGAGATAATAAATGTATACTTGTGCGTAGTGGGTAAAATGGCTTACTAAGATACAGTTACTGAGTTAGAAATATTAAGGAGTAAGTAATGTACAATTTAATCTGTAAAGATGGTAAAGCAAAACGTGGAGAATTCAAGACTGTTCATGGAACGATCCAGACACCTGTATTCATGAATGTTGGAACAATCGCAGCAATCAAAGGGGCTGTATCCACGATGGATTTACAAGATATCAAAACCCAGGTTCAGCTGAGTAATACCTATCATCTTCATGTTCGTCCAGGAGATGAAGTGGTAAAGAAACTTGGGGGTCTTCATAAATTTATGGTATGGGATAAGCCTATCTTAACTGACTCTGGCGGTTTTCAGGTATTTTCCTTATCTGGACTTAGAAAGATCAAAGAAGAAGGCGTATATTTTAATTCTCATGTGGATGGGAAGAAGATTTTTATGGGACCAGAGGAAAGTATGCGGATTCAATCCAATCTAGCCTCAACAATCGCGATGGCATTTGATGAATGTCCTCCTCACCCAGCTACAAGGCAGTACATGGTGGATTCTGTGAACCGAACCACACGGTGGCTACACCGATGTCAAGCTGAGATGAAGCGATTGAATTCCCTAGAGGATACAATTAATAAGAATCAGATGTTATTCGGTATTAATCAGGGTGGGACCTTTGCTGACCTTCGTATTGAACATGCGAAAGTCATCTCAGAGCTTGATTTGGATGGCTATGCCTTAGGCGGGCTTGCGGTAGGTGAATCCCATGATGAGATGTATCGCATTATTGAAGAAACAGTACCTTATCTACCAGAGAAGAAACCAGTTTACCTGATGGGAGTAGGTACTCCAGCCAACATCTTGGAGGCGGTAGAACGTGGAGTTGATTTCTTTGACTGTGTATACCCAGCAAGAAATGGCCGTCACGGTCATGCTTATACCAATCATGGCAAGATGAATCTACTGAATGCCAAGTATGAATTGGATGATAGACCGATTGAAGAAGGGTGTCAGTGTCCAGTCTGCAAAAAATATAGCAGAGCTTATATCAGGCATCTATTGAAAGCGAAAGAGATGCTAGGATTAAGATTTATGGTTACCCATAATCTGTACTTCTATAATAATATGATGGAAGAAATCCGAGAAGCAATCGAGCAACAAAATTTCGCTGCTTACAAGAAGAAAAAATTAGAAGGATTTGCCGAACAACAAGACTAAGTAGTCTTTCATGGCATTGAATTATATGAATATATAAGGAGGATTTACATGGATCATTTATTATTTTTAAACGGTGCTACCAATGATGGTGGTGGTAGTTCTTGGATTGTGATGATTGGATATGTTTTAATCATTGGTGGTTTGTTCTACTTTATGGCGATTCGTCCACAGAAGAAGCAACAAAAACAGATGAACGCATTAATTTCATCTCTTGCTATTGGTGACAGTGTATTAACAACAAGCGGCTTCTATGGTGTGGTTATCGATGTTATGGATGAAGTTATTATCGTTGAGTTTGGTAACAATAAAAACTGCCGAATTCCTATGAAGAAATCAGCAGTTGTTGAAGTTGAAAAACCAGAAACAGAAGAAGCTAAATAATAAACAAGTTGAGTCAGCAAGCTGCCTTACTTGTCATGAATTAAAAAGAATGTGCTCAGCACATTCTTTTTTTTCACTATTTTTTAAGTTTAGCCTTGATTGCTTCTAAGATCTCATAGGGAATCACAAGATTACCTTTGCCACTACCTAGCTCTATTAGTGGTTTGTTAGCTCCATGGAAGTCACTTCCACCAGTCATAAGTAAATCATACTTATTTACATATCTTCTAATAATCCCCTCGTCAAAACCAGTATTATTTGAATAAATGGTTTCGATGCCTTCGATGCCTAGGGATTTTACATAGGAGACTAACTCATCTAAGCCTTTCAGATCAAGTTTATAGAGCAAAGGATGAGCAAGAACCGGGATTCCTCCAGCGTCCTTGATTAGCTTGATGGCAGCTTTAGGTGTCATATAGGTTCTTGGCACATAGTACTTGGTGCTAGCGTCTAAATAGCGAGAAAAGGCTTCGTTGTTGTTCTTGACATAATGATTTTCTACCAGGAAACGTGCAAAATGTGCCCTTGTTATTACTGTATTGGGTTCGCCATAATACAAATCTTTCACGTGGATTGGAATGCCATCTGCCCGAAGTCTTGCTGTCATCTCTTCATTGCGTTCCTCTCTTTTTTCAAGAGCAAGTTTTAAGGATGAAATTAGAGCTTCATCGTTTTCATTAACATATAGGCCAAGGATATGAATGTCTTTGCCGTGGTATTCTGCAGAGATTTCAACTCCAGAGATGACTTCAAATTCTATATTTTCTTTCGCTAGCTGTGACGCGGCTTGCTTGGCTTCGGCAATACCAGCTATCGTATCATGATCGGTAATTGCAATTGCAGATAAGCCTAAAGTAAGGGCACGCGATACCACTTCAGTTGGTGTTAAGGTTCCATCTGAGATGTTTGTGTGAACGTGTAAATCTATTCTTTTCATATAATAACCATGCCTTTCCGAAACAACAGGCGCCTTAGCAAACTTTTGGTCTACCTGTACTAATTAGGTTGTTCTAAACATATAATACACTAGATTTTGATTAAATGGAAAGGGTTTATTATGGTTGACACGAAATCCCGTGCAATTTATTTGTCCAAATCCGTGCTTCTATCCTATGTAGTTACTTTATTCATGCTGTTGCTGATTTCATTTCTCCTACTTCAAACTGGAATGTCTAAAGGTGTCATCAGTTTCGCAGTTATTGCAACTTATGTGATATCAGGATTTATAGGGAGCTTTTATATGGGCAAGCATGTAGAACAAAAGAGATATTTATGGGGATTGATAACAGCCCTACTTTATTTTTTGGTGTACATACTGATCTCACTAATTGTCAAAGGAGACTCACCAATCCATATGGTTGATTACGTTAAGACACTCGTAATTGTTGCTTGCTCTGGTATGCTTGGTGGAATGTTAAGTTAGAAATCAAATGTTAGAATGTAACAAACGTAATGACTTCTTTAGAATTGTGCCTTAAAAATGCCTTATTTGTTAATTAGTATATATAGGTAAAAGAATAGTAACTATTCAGAAAATGCCATCTAATTTACGCAGGTACTGAACGGTTGCAAACGACAAAATAAGGTAGGTAACGAGGATGCGAAATAAGGGTACAAAATTTGGACTCCGAAGAATAATAGCAGTGCTAGCTGTTGTTACTGCAGCAGGTAGCATTGCATCGGGGATATCGATAAATACGAATAGTGCGAAAGCAGCCACAAATACAACTTCCACATCAAAAGCGTCGACTACATCAAAAGCGTCGACTACATCAAAAACAGCAACAACATCTGCTATTACTGTAGATACAAAGATACAAGATTATGTGGATTTAAGGATGGTTTTCACTACCGACATACATGGAATGGTAAGTAGTATGGACTATATATCTGGGACCGATTTTAAAAATGGTGGTTTATCGAGAGCGTATAGTTTATTACAGTTAACTAAGAAAGAAAAGAATGCAGAGAATGTATTTACCTTTGACGTAGGTGATGTATTATTTGAAGCTTCTATGGAATATATTATGGGCCAGGATGAAGAGGCAATTCAACCGATTTATCTTGGAATGGCAATGGTTGGTTACGATGCTATTACACTTGGTAATCATGATTTTGATTATGGTAAGAATTATTTGATTCGTCAGTTAAGTGGTTCTGGCTTATTGGACCGTACTGTTGTATCCAATTTAACGAATGCTAAGGATGGAAGCTATCCATTCAAGGAAAATATGATTATCGAAAGACAAGCTGTAACAGAATCAGGGAAAACAGTCTCAGTTTCTGTGGGTGTTATTGGTGAGACGATTCCTACCTTATCCAAGAAAACAGATAATTACACTGGTATCTGGAAGACGGAAGATATTGTAGAGAACGTAAGGAAAGAAGCTGCTATCTTAAAAGAAAAAGGTGCAGATGTTATTGTAGTATTAGCACATTCTGGTTTTGGTGAAGAGACACCAGAGTTGAATGCAGATAATGTAACCTATGCATTAACTAAGATAGAGGATGTAGATGCCATTCTTTGTGGACATGAACATAATGAATTTCCGACTTCACCGGATACAGGAAAGTATTATAATTATACCGGTGTAGATCCTAACACTGGCTTGGTGAATGGTAAAGTTGTTGTTATGGCAAGCGCTGGGGGTAAAGCAATTGGTGTAGCAGACTTTACCTTAGGAGTGAATGGCAAAGGCGAGTTCACCATAGAGAAACAATCAGGAGAAGTAAGAAAAGTTTCTGCTTATAAAGTCCAAGAAAATAGTGCCATCTTAAGTACCATGGCTCCGTGGAAGGAAGAACTTGAAGCTTATCGTACTAAGGAGCTGATTCAGCTTGCAGACGGTGTTACCCTACAAAACTACCTTGGCTTACTTGGAGATAGTGAAGTATTACAATTTCAAAACAATGCAAGAATTGCATATGCCAGAGAATATATTGAAACAGTAGAGCAACAGTATGCCGGTTATCCAGTAATCGCTGCTGCATCTCATATTAGCTATGGTGCCAACTCTTATGATGACTTTGTTAATATCAAAGGTAGTATCAGCTATGCAGACTTATTTACAGTTCAAAATTATCGTAACTATACTTATATCTATAAGGTTACTGGAGCACAGTTAAAGGAATGGTTAGAACTATCAGCAAGTGCTTTTACGACACTAGATCCTTCCATAAAGGGTTCACAATTCTTGATTCAATCAGATTGGATGGAGAATTGGAGTAATTTCTATGTGTTTGATGGAATTAATTATAGCATAAATCCATATATCGCAGCTCGCTATGATATTACTGGCAAGAAAATCAACTCAACAAAACGTGTTAGCAATATTACTTATAATGGAAACGTGATAACTGATGATATGGAGTTAATTATTGCTTGTAATACCTTATCATCAACTGGAATCTTTAGTTGGGCGAGTGCCCAGCAGATTAAAGGGATGTATCGTACTCAAAATATTATTGCTGAATATTTTGAAAGCCTTTCTAAGTTTGGTAAATACACTCCAACAGTTGATCATAACTGGACGATAAATTTTAAAGAAAACCAAGAGTTCTTAATGTTACTTCCTAATACGGCAACTAATTTTGCGAAGAATTCTAGTATGTATGTAAGCACTGAATTTGTAATGACTGATGAGACGATCTTTAAGTTTAAAGCAAATAAACCAGTGACTACAGAGCCACAGATCGTTGCGCTTCAGAGTAATTTAGAACCTACCATGAAAGAATACGATGTATTTGTAGATGCCTTCTCTAGTGCAGGAATCAAATCTGTAAAATATGCAAGAGGTGATTTTGCTACAGATGCTTCCATCTGGAATTATGCAAGTGAAGTAAAAAGCAATAGATTTAAAGTATACTTAAATGATACTTATACCATCTTTACAGAGGATAACAATGGTAAGCGGGCAGTATATAAGCTTATCATAGATAATATTAAGGTGAAGGAAATGGCTGCGCCAAAAGTATGGTCATATAGTAACACCAAGGCAGCGGTAACTGGTAAAGCAGAAGCTGGGGCAACTGTATATGTGGAACTGAAAGATAAGACTTATAAGGGTAGAGCTAATTCAGATGGATCTTATAGTATAACAGTTCCGTTCCAGACTGCAGGAACCACATTTTATGTCTATGTGGAAGATGAGGTAAACGAGCGTAAGAGTGAAAAAACCAAGGTATATGTAAAGTATAATGGCCCTAACAAGGCAACAATTGATAAGTATTACAATAACTCTGCCTATTTGACAGGTCAAAGTAACCAAGAAGATGGTTTTATCGTTGTTGTTGATGAGAATACACGAGAAGTCTATGTAAATAAGCTAGGCGGGAAAGCAATTCTTTTGGCTTCCGTCGATGTTGATTATTCTAGTTTTAATATCGTGGAAGTTGATATGATATTGGATGATCAAGGAAACTTTAAGATGTTATTACCTAATATTGAAATTGGTTCAAGTCTAAGAATCTTTAATATGGATTATTTATCACGAGTTGGTGCTAGTACTTATATTACGGTACTTGAGGGTGGACCATATGCCCCAACATTTGAAAGCGCACTTGATGCTGAGAATGTTATCTATGGTAATGTTGTTTCTGTCACTGATACAAAACGTTTAAGTATTGTAGTAACTGTCAATGGTGAGACATATAACGCTATAGCTGATAGAGCTGGTAACTTTAGAATTTTCCTGGATGAGGCATTGACAGAGGGAACAGCGATATCTGCGTATGCTAAAGATGAAAAGAATGGAAAGATTAGAAATAGTAGAACAGAATATGTTAAGGTGAAGAGTGTTAACACAATTGAGCGATCTAAGGAGCTTACCTTGAGTGCAACAGCCTATAACTCTACTTCCATTACAGTATCTTATCTTCCATATCGTGATATTGTACTCAGTATTCCATATGTAAACAATAATGAAATTGTTAAGGCCACCACCGATGCAAAAGGCGTGTATCGTATCAAATTAAATAAACCGCTCAAAGAAGGTGCCTTAGTTAAGGTAACAAACCGAAACAATCTAGGGTATTTAATGGATGCTAATTATAGCTTGGTAAGCTATAAAGCACCAACGGAGCCAAAGTTAATCACAAGCTTAACCAATAGCAGCAAGTATATTAAGGCTGTTACCTTAGAAGATGTTCCTTTATATACTGTAATTAATGGTACTACCATAGAATCTGCAAAGGGAACCTTTTCAGATAAAGAACAGGGATATGTTCATGTCGTTAAGTTTGATCGCTTGCATTCTGGGACTAAGGTGGTCATGTACGCTAAGAATGTGACTACAAATAGTAAGAGCCTAACATTTGAAGTAAAAAAAGAAGCTCCAGACGCTCCTAAAGTCGCAGCTGTGACTGCAGGTAGTACTCAGATTACAGGATCAGTAGAAATCTTCTTGTTAGATTCTGAGAAAGAAGCAACGGTAAAGAATACGAAGACAAAAGTTTTTGCTAAGATTAACGGTACCAATTATACTGGTACGATTAAAAAGAATGGTAGCTTTGTAATTGATCTACCAAAGTTAGAAGTTGGAACACAAGTAAGTGTATTTGCTTATAACCAATATGGCTATGGTCCAGAAACAAAGGTATTAGTTGAATAATTTTCATAGCTAATATATAAAGAGACTGTCACAAAATTGACTTCAATATTGTGACAGTCTTTTGGTTTGTTTCCAGTGCGAAGTACACTTTGTTCTTTCATGGGAAATTCCACTCGTGAGAGTGTGCCTGGCGCATATGATTAAAAAGAGCGCTTGCATCAGACTATTGTCTAATTGCAAACGCTCTTGCTTCATGACTATATTCACATGTTAGGCTAATCTTTTTTTGTGTCTGTAGAACTCTTATCAGAAGATGAGTTTGTAATGGAACTACCAGAGGAAGGAAGTACTGTATCGCTAGAAGGATCTGTTACACCGTTTAATAAAAGTTGATATCTTTCTTCGCTGATTACGTTTACTTTGCACTTACTAAAATCATTGTCGACTATAGCATATACATATGCTATTCCTTCTTTGATTGCTTTAATTCGTCCGCCTGGAGTAATATCGATAGTGTCATAATCGGAACTTGAGAATCGTATTTCTTCCACCGTGTTGTAAGGAGCCACCAAAACTTTTAATGTGGTACTCTGGCCAACGACTAGGAGTACATCACTCTTTGTTATACGGACAGATAGTGCAGGTACACCTACGGTTATCTCACATTGGAGTGTAGTTATAGTTTTGTGTCCCTCTTTGACAGTTACAGTGATTGTAGCTTTCCCAATATCTATACCTTTTACAAGACCAGAGTCTGTAACCGTTACATATTTGTCATCACTTGTCTTATAGGAGATTGTCTGGTTTTCTGATGTATTGTAAACCTTTAGCAAAAATGATTTTCCCTTGACAAGGTCCCTGCTGTTTACGTTAAGCTTAATCTCTGGCAATACTTCTTTCACTGTCGTATCTTCCTTGGTCGTAACTTCTTTCGCTTGTACGACGTTTGATCGTCCCGTAATTGGCAAGAACAATACAAAGAAAAATATGATACCAAGGACCAATAAAAACCTCTTTGCTTTGGAATAACTCATAAGCTAAGTCCTCCATGAAATATTCTTTGTTTATTCAAGTATAGTATAACTTATCTTTTTGTCAGAATAATGGCAGTTCGTAAAAAAATCTTAAGAATTTCTAATGGTAATTATTTTTATATCCCTAAAACTCTTGTTTTTCATATTCTTTTTCAATATAATAAATTTATGTTGGAGATTTGTGTCACTAACCACAATGAAATTTATTCGAGAACGGAGGATGCGAATGCAGTATATTTTAATAGCCGACGATAATCCGGATATCACGGATGTTTTAGGAGCTTATGCTAAAAAAGAAGAATTAGAACCAATTATTGCAGCAGATGGTGAAGAAGCCATTAATTTATTCCGCCAATATAATCCAGCTGTAGTTTTATTAGATGTTATGATGCCCAAAGAAGATGGGTATGAAGTGTGTCGTAAGATACGTGCAAAGTCTGATGTCCCTGTAATTCTTATTACAGCTCGAGGTGAAGATTTTGAAAAAATTATGGGTCTAGATATTGGTGCAGATGACTATATTGTGAAACCCTTTAGTCCAAGTGAGGTTATGGCCCGTGTTCGTGCTGTTTTACGAAGAATGACAAAAAAAGAGAAGGAATCTTCTTCTGAAAACCTTTTAACCGTAGCAGATTTGGAAATCAATCTGGAAGAATACACTCTACATATCAAAGGGACAAAGATTTCCTTAACCAAGAAGGAGATTGAAACTATGTGGACCTTAGCTGGTAATCCGAATAAGGTGTTCACACGTGATAATTTATTGGATAGTTTATGGGGATTCGACTATTTTGGAGATAGCAGAACTGTTGATTCTCATATCAAACGGTTACGTGCAAAATTAGATGTGATAGAGCATCCGAAGTGGTCCATCAAGACCATCTGGGGAGTAGGTTATAAATTTGAATTGTCAGAGTGAGAGGACTAAACGGTGGTAGATAAAAAGAGGGGGAGACTTCATAATCGGTTATTCTTTAAGGTTTATTTTAATTATGCGGTGATGATTATCATGTTCGCTGTGATCTTAAGTGGAATTTACCTGAATTTGAGTGAGAATAGTACGATCAATAGTTTTGAGCAGAGATTAAAGAAGCAAGGTGAAGCAGTTTCTAAAAGATTTACAGAATTCATTATAAATCATGAATACGACCAGAGTTATACCTACCTTGAGATGTTAAAAGAAACTGATGGTTATGAAACATGGTCAATCTCCAATCCTGCCGCTACGATTCCGATGGATGAAGATATGTCATTTGGCCCGGACCTAGAGAGCTTGATGACTATTAAAGAATACCGAAAAGTTATTGAGGGAGCCTTTGAAGGGAAGAAAACAAGAGCAACCAGTTACAGTGAGATTCATGGATATGATATTTTAATTGTTGGTGTACCTGTGTCAGGGAGTAACGGAGAAGTTTGTGGAGCTATCTTAATCACTGGTGAAGTGTATATGCAGGCAGAAGAAATTGCTAGTACGAAATCGTTAGTGTTTAGTGCCGCATTAGCTGCTTTATTTATATCCTTTATCATTGCTATTATCTTTGCAAGACAACTTTCAAAACCTATATCAAAGATGCGTACCACAGCACTTGAATTGGCAGCTTTGAATTATGAAACCAAAACAGGAATTAACCGAAAAGACGAATTAGGTGATTTGGCAAGAACGATTGACTTTTTAACTGATAAATTACAGGAAAATGAGCGGATTCGAAAAAACCTGGAGCAAATGAGGCTTGATTTTTTTGCAAATGTTTCTCACGAGCTACGCACACCAATTACAGTGGTGCGAGCCTATACAGAGACGCTTGTGGACGGTGTGGTAACGGATGAAGCGAGCAAACAGCAGTATTATGAAAAAATGCTTGGAGAATGTAAGAGCATGGAACGGTTGGTAGGCGATCTTCTTATACTATCTAAGATGCAGAATCCTGATTTTGTTGTTGAAAAAGAACCTGTGAATGTGATTCAGATCTTTGACGATGTCATTCGAGCGGTGAAAACATTGGGGGATGAGAAAAAGCTTCAGATTCATTTCTCTACAGATTGTGATATTTGCTTGATGTATGGAGATTATGATAGATTACGCCAGATGTTTTTAGTCATCTTTGATAATGCTATTAAGTTTTCAGAGGAAGAATCCAGTATCTATGTCACTATTGAATACAAGGATAATATTGTGGTAAAGATAAGGGATGAGGGAATTGGTATTACTAAAGCGGAAATAAGTAATATATTTGAAAAATTTTATAAATCAAAATTACGTCAAAATGCGAAAGGTTCTGGTTTAGGCTTAGCGATCGCAAAGCAAATTGCCCTAAAGCATGATGGCACCATT
>JAEYWQ010000259.1 GCA_023428885.1 Bacillota bacterium | reverse complement strand
CCATAGCATAAGCTAGTAAGACCCCTTGAAGACGACAAGGTTGATAGGACAAAGGTGGAAGTGTGGTAACACATGTAGCTGATTGTTACTAATAGGTCGAGGGCTTAACCTAAATGGTTTGTTAAATGATATTTCAATGTGAAGTTAAATTTTGCGAAGCAAAATTGGAGAGCATAGTATGTGTATAAAAACTAGAAAACCGCTATTTTAGCGGTTTTTTTGTGTTTAAACACTTGATATCATGAACCACAGAAAAGATGATATAATCGCAAAAACCGCTAAAAGTATTAGCGGTTTTTACAATAAAAAGTCGTAACCTTGATATCTTATAGAAAATCCCTGCCTAGATTTACAAGAGGATAGTGCTGGCAGTTTTGGAAATAGTCATTTAAAGGAATCGGCCCTTCTAATATTTCCCGGGCAACATAAAGAGTACGGTCAGGTTTGGTTGTTACAGCCCATTTCACTAAAGCTATGGATCCATGATATATTTCAATTGCTGTAATGCAACGAGGATGTACGCTACTACCATCATTAAAATATAGAGGCTCACCTAATGCTGGGAATGTTGGACGGTGGGTATGACCGCAAATAATCATTTGATTCTGTTGATCTGACCATTGTACTAATTTTTTTTCAATTGTATTTTTCTTTTTATAATTTTTGGATGCACTTGTTGGGTCTTTAATACCCACGAGTTCTAATGGCCTCCAAAGATAGCGCACTAGGAATCTGGCAAGTCTCCAAAGGGTGTAATTTAAAAAGTCTGCCTGGTGGCCATGAGTAAGAAATATTTTTTGGTTACAATTGGTATAATGAAGTATCAATCCTTCCGTAATTTCAATGTCTGGAAATAAAGCGATTCGTGAATTGGTAGAGTCACAAAAAAATGAGTTACAGTTAGTCTTAACATATTGATGATCTTTTTTTACAATATCATGATTACCATACAACATATATAAGCGACCATCCCGGTAAAATAAAGACATCAGCCAGAAAACATCACTGTGGTTACTGATAATATCATCCATTGACCTATTTTCCCATAATTCATCGCCATCACCAAGCTCAAGAAATGTATAGCTATTTTCATAATAATAGTTGAGTGCAGCAAAGAATATATGCTGATTATTTGAAAAGTTATCTCCCCAGCTACCATTCCCTCTATGACAATCGCTCATTATGACCAAACGAGAGTTATCATCAAAGGGAATAGTTTTGGAGCTTGCAAATACCTGGGATAGTCGTTTTGAGGCAGACATTTGCTTCACATCCTTTCCATTTAAGTCTTATTCAGATAATTCTTTATGGTGTCGTAAGATTTAAATACAGCTTTTGGTTTGCCAATGTTTAAGATTTGTGTATAAAGTTGCGGTGCATCTTCGCGAACAATTTCCAGCTTATCCAAAGTACTCGTATATCCTTTAGTCAATGTTCTATATGAATCACATAAGGATTCGTTGTTCTGCTGCATTACATACTCTACGACAGCATTTCTGGTGATAGGTTGAGTTGTATGTGGTTTGTCAAACAGAATCGTAACCCTATTTCCTTCTACTTCATACTCCCCTTCTTCATAACCTACTTCCTCTAGTGCATTAACAAAGGCATATGCCATTTTTTGGTCATATAGATCCAAAACGATTTCCATGGACAGTTCAGATGGATCTGAAAATTCTCCTAGCTTAAAGCCGGTCAGCCACCAGTGATATCCGTTTCTAGCAAAAATGACCCTACCATTTTTTCGCAATGCAAAGTACATATTAATACAATCTTCATCTTTTACACAGTAATAGAAGGTTCCGTTGAATACACCGGGGATATTTAAATCAAAGCCGTTAGTATAATAAATGCCGACTTCACCTCCTGTATTCATACCATATTGTCCTTTCCAGAATTCTATAAGCCATTTTTTTCCATTATATTCAAATGTGATAGGTTCACAATCTATTATCATACTTAATAAGGCGGATGACTCGTCATACAACCTACAATATCCCATCTCCCGTTGCCAAGGATACATAGTGGAATAAAATATATCTTGATATGGTTCATATGCAAAACCGAAAGGTTTTATCGTATTGTTTAGTTCTGCAACACGCTCGGGATTATTCTTAATGATCTTTGTTTCTAGTGGAACATCTTGCTGTTCACCTTTTTTTCTCTTCTTTCGTCTAAAGATTCGATAAAATGAAGTTATGCAAATAAGAAGCAATATGCCAATGATTATTAACAATGCGATGGGTGGTGCTTCTGTAAAAAAGGTAAGAAAAATTAACATAAAGGTTACTCCTTTCATTACGATATATATCATAATATTCGGGAAGTGGCATAGGTGTGTACGAGAGAAGGGGATTTTGTGAAATTGTTTAGCAGATTATGTAATAATTTCTGCCATTTGGGCCAGTGACTAGTGATTATCAAACTATAGAACTATTTGGAGTTTTGTGGTAAAATCAAAAAGAAAAATATTATATAAGGAATGATAATTGAGATAAATAGGAGAAAAGATGGATAGGAAAGAGTTTTAATAGTATATTTTTCATGCGATATGTGATTCATGCCATCGATATGGAAGCAAAGCAGTTAGTACTTCGACATGTTTATTTTGCTTATGATGAAACAAAAAAAATATCCTAAAAGACATTAACCTTGTAATCAATCCACATGACAAGATTGCTTTTGTCGGGTATAATGGTGCAGGGAAAACAACCTTGATTAAGCTCATCATGCGCTTGTATCTACCGCCAGATTAGCAAATCATATCAGGTCAATACTTAAAAAATACATAAATTGCTGTAGAGCAGAAGGAAATAAGGAGAGATAGGATGGATCAGCAAATTAAAATCCTTGTAGTAGAAGATGATAAAACCATAGCATCAGGGTTAGAGTACTCCTTAACTCAGGAGCCTTACTTGGTGGAAATAGCATATACCTTAGCAGAGGCAATGGACAAGATCAAGAGGACTAAGTTTGATCTCTACTTATTGGATCTGACCTTGCCGGATGGTATTGGCTATGATATCTGTAAAGTGGTGAAACGGCAGCAGGAAGTTCCTGTTATCTTCCTCACCGCCGTAGAGGAGGAAGTGAATGTGGTTATGGGGCTTGATATGGGGGCTGATGATTATATCACCAAGCCATTTCGCTTGCGGGAATTGATGTCACGAATTAAATCCGTCTTAAGACGTTATGGGAATAATAAAGAAGTAGAGCAGATTATCACAATCGGGTCCATAGAGATTCATATCTTAGAAGCTAAGGTTTATAAGAATAAGCAGGAAGTCGTATTAACTGCAATGGAATATCGCTTGTTGTTAACCATGGTACAGCACATGGGACAGGTACTTACGAGAAACCAATTGTTAGAAGGAATATGGGATGTATCTGGGGAGTTTGTGAATGACAATACCCTAACTGTCTATATGAAGCGTTTACGAGAAAAGCTAGAGGAGGATCCGACACAGCCTTCTTTGCTTAAAACGGTTCGAGGCTTAGGTTATGTGTTAGAAAAAGGAGATTGTTAATGAAACGCGAACGCAGATTCTTGATTGCTCTTTGCATAGAGCTAATTTTAGCTGTGCTGGGTGTTATATGGTTTGGGCCAATATCACTATGTATTTTTTTGGGAATGATTTTACTGTTTATCATCTACAGTAATCTTCAGATGAAAAGCATTCGAGAATTAAGCGAATATATGACCAGGGTAAGAAATGGGGAGCGCTCTCTTGAACTTCGGGATTATCAAGAAGGTGAACTTAGTATCTTAAAATCAGAGGTGTATAAGACAACTTTGATGCTAACAGAGCAAGCAGAATTATTGCAGAAAGATAAAAATTATCTAGCAGATGCGATCTCGGACATTTCCCATCAATTAAAGACTCCTTTAACTTCTATGGGTATGATGGTAGATTTATTGAATGACAACAGTCTATCAGCAGAAAAACGGATGGAGTTCATGCGGAATCTTAACAATGGTGTAGAGAGAATGTCTTGGTTAGTATCAGCTTTATTAAAGATGTCAAAACTTGATGCAGGTACAGTCTTGTTTAAAGAAGAAATCATTGAAATTGATAAGATCATAGAAAATGTACGAGAACAATTAAACATACCAATGGAATTGAAAAATCAAACATTGATCGTAGAAGCAAAAAATCATGCAAGAGCTATCCTTGATTTGGCATGGATGGTTGAAGC
>JAEYWQ010000213.1 GCA_023428885.1 Bacillota bacterium | reverse complement strand
AGCCTGAGGTGATTAGGTCAATCGCATTTCCAGATAGCATAGGGCCAACCAAGGCTAGAAGATTACTGATCATTGCAAGTACAATCGCAAGAAGAAGTAAAAGGAAGTATTGCCTCAGATACTTCCAAAGTCCAGTTAAAACTTTCTTAGTATCTCTTGGTTTCTCTGATTTTGTCACGATCTTTGGACCGCCTTGATTCGTTTTCATTTCTTTATGCCTCCCATCTGAGATTCATAAATCTCTTGATAGACCTGGCAAGTAGCAAGTAATTCTTCGTGATTCCCATAACCTATCACTTCGCCCTCTTCCAGTACCAGAATACGGTCCATATGCATAACAGAGCTGATTCTTTGAGCTATGGTGATTAAGGTAGTATCTTGAAACTCATTACGGATTGCGCGCCTTAGGTTCGCATCTGTTTTATAGTCTAGAGCTGAAGATGAATCATCCAGTACCAGAATCTTAGGATGATTCGCAAGAGCTCTAGCAATTAAGATTCTTTGTTTTTGGCCGCCACTTAAATTAGCTCCCTTAATCGCAGCTTCAGACTCATATTTTCCTTCTTTTTGCTCAATAAAATCTTCGGCACAAGCATACTTTGCAGCCAGTTTGATTTGCTCTTTGTCTAAATTTCGACCAAAGGATATATTCTCAGCTATGGTATCTGCAAATATCATATCATTTTGAAATACCGTACCATACATACTTCTTAGTTCTCTTAACTCATAAGAGCGAATATCTCTGCCATCAATATAAATGGTTCCTTCCTTAACATCATAAAATCGCATTAATAAGTTTACAATCGTAGTTTTTCCACTTCCGGTAGATCCAATAATGCCTAAGTTTTCCCCTTGATTTACAGTAAAACTGATTGATTTTAATACACGCTTATGGATAGAGTCAGAATATCCAAAGGATACATGATCAAATTCTAGAAAAGGAGCTCCACTGGATTTCATATTCGCTAAACTAGCGGAAACATTCTTTTCAATTTTTGTGCTTAGCACCTTAAGGTCTTCTTCTTGAAGCAATAATTCTTCCATACGTTTTGCTGAGGCACTGCCCTTAGAAAACCCAACAAAGAGTCTATTGACCATCATCATAGCATTCAAAATCATAGTAAAATAAGATAAGAAAGCTACAATCTTACCAGGTAACATCTGCCCGGAGTTGACCCGATATGCTCCAACTATAATAATAAAAGCTAGCCCAACATTTAATAACAAATTCATCAAAGGACCGGAGAGAGCCATTACTGATCCAGCCTTTGTCTCATAATCCGATACTTCTTCACTGACCTTTCGAAACCTTTCCTTTTCATACTCAGTTTTTGATAGAGCTTTTATCACACGAATACCAATAATATTCTCACGTATCGTGCGAACCATCGTGTCTATGCGAAGCTGCATCTTGGTATAAATCGGAATTCCAACCTTAGACACCATATAAATTACCAGTGCTAAAAGCGGTAGGGTTGCAATCAAAACAAGGGTAAGAACTAAGTCTAGCGTAGCGGTAAGAGCAATGCCCCCTACTAGAATAATAGGTACCCGAACTCCTAATCGTTGCATCATTCCAATGACTTGGTGAAGATTATAGCTATCAGATGTCATTCTTGATATTAAGGAGGGAACTGTTAATAAGTCTACCTGTGCACCAGACAAATGACATATCTTATCAAAGGCATCATGTCGAATCGTTTGTACACTATCTCTTGCCACCTTAGCAGCCATTCGATTGGCTTTTATGTTCAATTGCCTGGCTGCTATTGCAAGCACCAACATGATCAAACCCCATAAAAGGATGTAAGATATCTTTTTATGGGGAATCACTTCATCTAAGATATAAGCCAGAACCCATGGTAATCCCAAGTCAGCAATTGTACCAAATATCTTAATGATCAGGCCGAGAAGCATTCTCTTCTTATATGGACTTAAGTATTTAACAACACAATTCATTTTTATTTTCCTTTACATAAAAGCGGCTTCTAACTGTTAGGGACACAAACAGTTAAAAACCGCCATACTATAGACAGCAAGTGAGGCAGCTTCTTGACTCAACTTGATTAATCTTCACGAAAAACTATGCTTCCATCTTTCTCATTCATACTTTCAATAATTGCCAGAGATTCCAGATGAATACCCATCTCACGAATTACTTCTCCACCAGATTGGAAGCCCTTCTCAATCACGATACCAATGCCCTCCACACTTGCACCAGCACTAATCACAAGGTCAATTAAACCAACTAAGGCACAGCCATTGGCTAAAAAGTCATCGATAATTAAAACTTTGTCTTCAGAACTTAGAAATTTCTTCGAAACGATTACATCATATGTTTTCTTATGAGTAAAGGATTCAATCTTTGTTGAATAAACATCACCATCAATATTAATACTCTGAGCCTTCTTTGCAAATACCACAGGCACATTAAAATACTGAGCTACGACACATGCAATACCGATTCCAGAAGCTTCAATTGTAAGTATTTTGGTGATTCTCTCTTTCTCAAATAAACGTTTAAATTCTTTACCAATTTCGTTAAATAACTCGATATCCATCTGATGATTCAAGAAGGAATCGACTTTCAGTACATTACCCGCCTTCACTGTACCGTCTTTTCTAATTCTGTCCTTTAACAGTTGCATACATATTCCCTTTCTGATGGTAACTGATCAATTTTCGTGCTTAACGTGATTGTTGCAAAATGTCCCTCTAATATACATCATGAGTGGACATTTTGCAACACTTTAATTGATATTTAAATGACTCGTGGAAAGGATAATTATATTACACGAACCTTCAATACACCGTCAATCGCTTCAATTGCTTTAATAAACTTATCATCAGCAGCGGTACAGATATCAAGAACGGTATAAGCATAATCACCTTTACTCTTATTAGCCAGGTTCTCAATATTTACATTCTCAGCTGAGAATACCTTTGTAAACTGAGCAAGCATATTAGGTATATTCTTATGGCAGATAGTCACACGTGCTTTGGAAGAGCAAATACCTGCATCCAAACTTGGATAGTTCACAGAATTAGTAATATTACCATTCTCCATGAAATCCTTAATTTCTTTTACTGCCATCTTAGCACAGTTATCTTCTGATTCCTCAGTAGATGCTCCAAGATGAGGAATTGCGATAACGCCTTCCATTGCTGCTGTCTTAGCATTAGGGAAGTCTGTTACATACTTTGCAACCTTTCCTTCTTTTAATGCAACTTCCATAGCATCATCATCTACCAAAAGATCTCTAGCAAAGTTTAAGATAACAACACCATCTTTCATCATAGCCATAGTGTCTTTATTGATCATCTTCTTTGTATCATCTAGTAGAGGAACATGAACTGTAATATAATCACATTCTCTAAAGATTTCTTCTCTCGTCTTTACATATTTAATATCACGGGAGAGATTCCATGCATGCTCTACAGAAATAAATGGATCGTGTCCATAAACCTCCATACCAAGACGTTTTGCTGCGTTTGCTACCAATACGCCGATTGCACCAAGTCCGATCACACCAAGCTTCTTGCCTTCGATTTCAGTTCCAGCAAATTTCGCCTTACCTTTTTCTACAAGCTTAGCTACATCTGCATCATCTGCAACAGTCTTCACCCAGTTGATACCACCAACGATATCTCTGGCGGCAAGTAACATACCCGCGATCACTAATTCTTTCACACCATTTGCATTGGCACCAGGTGTATTAAAAACAACAATACCTTGTTCAGCGCATTTATCAAGAGGAATGTTATTCACACCTGCACCCGCTCTTGCAATCGCCTTTAAATTTGAAGAAAACACCAAATCATGCATTGCTGCAGAACGAACTAATACAGCATCTGCATCATCTAAATTATCAACTTTTGTATACTTGTCATCAAAAATATCCAGTCCAATTTTTGCAATCGGATTTAAACAATTATAGTTATACATGGTTTCTCCCTTCGGAACTTATCATTTTCTATGATGCCTTTAGACTTCTTAGTCTAAACTGTAACCCTAAGCATTCTTAGCTTCGAACTCTTTCATAAATTCAACTAACTTTTCAACACCTTCGATTGGCATCGCATTATAGATACTAGCTCTCATACCACCAACACTTCTGTGTCCTTTTAAGCTATCAAGTCCTGCTGCCTTTGCTTCTTTTACAAACTTAGCGTCTAATTCCTCGTTACCTGTAACAAAAGGAACATTCATCAAGGAACGATCTTCAGGTCTTACAGTTCCCTTAAACAACTTGCTCTGATCTAAGAAATCATATAAAATCTTTGCTTTTTTCTCATTATGAGCTTTCATTGCTTCAAGTCCGCCCATCTTTTTTAACCATTTAAAGACCTTACCGCATACATAGATACCATATGCTGGAGGTGTATTATATAAAGACTGGTTTTCATCATGTATCTTATATTTAAACATAGTTGGTGTTCCAGGAAGAGTATCCTCTGTGATTAATTCTTCACGGATAATTACAATAACAACACCTGCAGGCCCAATATTCTTCTGTACACCGCCGTAGATCAGACCATATTTTGATACATCCACTGGTTCAGATAAGAAACATGAGGATACATCAGCTACTAATGTTTTACCTTTTGTATTAGGTAATGTCTTAAACTTTGTTCCATATATCGTATTATTCTCGCATATGTAAACATAGTCTGCATTTTCACTAATTGGTAGATCCGAACAATCTGGAATATAGGAGAATGTCTGATCAGCTGAAGAAGCAATTGCATTCGCTTGACCATATATCTTTGCTTCCTGATATGCTTTCTTAGCCCACTGACCAGTAATAATATAGTCAGCAACCTTATTCTTCATTAAATTCATTGGAATCATTGCGAATTGTGAGGAAGCTCCGCCCTGTAAGAACAATACTCTATAGTTGTTTGGAATATTCATTAAATCACGTAAATCTTGTTCTGCAGTCTGGATAATCTCTTCATATGCTTTGGAGCGATGGCTCATCTCCATAACGGACATCCCTGTACCATTGTAATCAAGCATCTCATCAGCTACTTCTTTCAATACCTCTACAGGTAACATCGCTGGTCCTGCTGAAAAATTATAAATTCTTCCCATGTTAAATCCTCCTTAATCCTACAATGCTTAGTTAAAACTTAGTAAATTAATACTATGACGCTTTAATACACTACATTATATAGCTTTGTCAAATACTAGTCAATATATTTTATTGCAAACCCATAAATGTAACTATAAAAAGAAAACATTGGAAAACTAACGCCATAAGATTTAGGCTCTTTTTCCAATGTTTTTTCTTTGTAACTTATCTTAATTATCTTGTATTTACTGGTCTTTTTCAATAAAATCAGATCATTAACGTAAGGCAAGGTTTTTATCCAATCACGCAAGGTAGGCCATTCCTCTAGCTTATGGTTCTTTCTTGCATGATAAATGTTTACCAATGTTTCATAATTTAGGCTACAAGTACGCATCTGATTATAGCTAGATGGCAAAAGTTGAATCAAATCATACCAATAAGCCTTATCTTTGCTTCCTTTCCTTAGTATCTCAATTCTTTTACAAATTACTCATGTATTCATCCATGGCATCTGCTACTTTCTTGGAATAGTAAACAGCTTCAACTACTGTTTTGGCACCATTTACTACATCACCCGAAGCAAAGATTCCTGGTCTTGATGTTTCACCATTCTCATTGGTTACCACGAGACCTTTTTTATTGACATCAATACCTTTCGTTGAGGACACAATCTTGTCTTTTGGTCCCTGGCTGATGGCTATGATAATCGACTCTGCAGGATATAGTTGTTCACTTCCTGCCACATCTGTCATCTCGCCTTCTTCATCCCAGGTAACTGTCTTCATAATTGGTCCATCTTCAGTTAACTCAACCGGTGATTTACATAACTCAAAGCGAACTCCATCAATTTCTGCATATTCTACTTCTCGTTGACTTGCACGAATCGAATCACGGTGAGAGTATACTG
>JAEYWQ010000185.1 GCA_023428885.1 Bacillota bacterium | reverse complement strand
CCCCTAACTTTTCTGCAATCGTCTTGTTATCTTTTCTTTTTTCAAGCAAATCTTTTGTAATCATCAGTAAGTTAATATGACGATTCAACAGATATAGAATAGTCATTGGTTTTTCTCGTAAGGTGAGCAAATCATAATATAACTCTAAAGCTTTGGTTTGCTTCTTGCTGGCTATAGAATCAAGCATTAAAAACATCTTACCTGTAATTTGCTCAGAGCATACAGCATCAATGTCTTCTCTGCTAATAATATCTCTTTCAAGACTATAACTTAAGACCTTTTGAAGCTCCATCTCAATATGATCCATACTAGAACCTACTTTATTTAAGAAATAGGTCATTGTATCATCTGTTATTTTTTTATTTTCTTTATTTAGTAGAGACAAGACCCAAAGTTTAAGGTTGTTCTCCTCCATACCATTCATCTCACACACATAGCCAGTGTCTTTCACTGCTTTGAACAGACGATTTCTCTTATCCACTTCGCTTTCAATAAAAACCAGATAAGTCGTATCTGGCATTTCCTTAATAAAGTCTGCAAAATCAGATGAGTTCTTAAACCAACCACTGTCTTCGATCAGAATTAGTCTCCTATCATGAAAGAAAGGCATAGTCTCTGCGATATGAATAATTTCCTTCACATCGATGTCCTTGCCTTTTGCATAAGTATAATTCATATCATCGCTATCACCCATCAGAGCTTCCTTTAACTTCCCCTTGTAAAGGCGCTTTAAGTAAGTCTCTGTTCCATAGATAAGATATACTTGTTTAAATTCATTATTTTTAATATGTTGCTTGATTGTGTTCATGCTAATCTCCATGCATATTGCTAATACAATGCTTTTCCGATTGCTTCTCCCATCTTAACCATGGTCTCATAACCATCCTGAGTATTTAGTAAGATGTCATGATCAATAGCTACCACATCACGTTTGAATAATAAAACAACGGTGGATCCGCCAAATTCAAACTTGCCTTTTTCCTGTCCTCGTCGAACAATAGCCTGGCGATGATAATTATTAATTTTACCAACCATCAAAGCTCCAACTTCCATCTGAACCACCTGGTCAAAGTTCTTGGTATCTAATAAACAGTAAGCTCTGGAATTCTCCTTATAGATGTTGACATGATCTAAGATAATTGGATTTACCGTATACAATTTACCAGGAATAAAGTAATTTCTTCCTTTTCTAGCATCATCTACATAACAATAGCGATGATAATTATCTACGGTTAGACGTAGAATGACACAAACACCTCCATTGTATTCCTTGGCTAACTTTTTGCTTTGTAGCATCGACTCTACGGTATAATATGAGTTCTTAATCTTAAATTTCGAATCTAAACTGATTGGATATGCTGTAACTTTACCATCACAAGGAGCTATTAAGGTGCTTGGGTCGGTATCAAACGGACGTTTACTCGCCTTGATCTTACGGGTAAAGAAATCATTGTAAGAACGATACTTCTTTCTTTGATAATCGCTCATGATGATATGATTATTTTTTACAAATGGATCTATTAATAATGTAGATGGCCACATATCTAGAAACTTGCCAGCAACTTTGGAAACAGATGGAGCAGCTAATAGGCGAAGTGCAAAACGAATCGCACGCTTAGAATACATGTATTCTAAACTCTTGTCCTGCTTTGTACCACCCATTATGGCATTCCCTTGTCTATCTTTGTAGTTCATAGAAACTCCTTTAATCCTAAATTATTCTTCGCAAAGCCGAATCTTTACACAAGCAATACACCTGCTAAGATTGCTATTCCATATATGGTCATGATGACACAACCTAGATTACCTGGTTTCTTTACCTTAAAATCATAAACAAATAAGAAGGATACAATTAATAAAACAATTGAATAATAAGGACTTGGAATCTTAATTGAAGCGATTTGCTGAATTATATATGCCGTAGGTAAAATCATGGATATCGTTGTTACAGGTAAGCCCTGATAATACTTACGGTGTTCCGTTGTCTGTTGTTGTCTTGCCATTTCCTTTACATTAAAATAGCCAAGACGAATCACAGCTGCTAATACAAATAGAAATGCAGCAATTGTTCCAAGGTAACGATTGTTACAAGTGTAATATCCAAAGAGTCCTGGCAATACACCAAAACAAATCAAGTCACATAGAGAGTCAATCTGAATGCCAAATACCTTAGCTTCATCAGAACGGTTCTTCATTGCACGTGCAATCTTACCATCAAACATATCGCAGGTACCTGAAATAATTAAACATAATAAAGCCCACTTATAATTTCCTTGAAAAATCTCTGTTATACCTACAATGGATGCTGCTAAGCCAACATAAGTTAAAATTACTGAATAATTATAAAATCCTATCATATCAAAGTCCACCACTCTCTATATTTTTCTCTCGTCCTCCTATGATATGCGTAACAAGCGTTATCATTGCACTAATTAGTAACATTGCATAATAAGAAATTCCCCTGCTTAACAACATACCCGGTAACACAAATTTCTCCCCAAAGATCGTAAGGAAAATAATTAAAAAGCTACTTTCACTGGCTCCCATTGCCCCCGGAAGCGGTAACGAATCAACGGCAAGTGCTATAATTGTTTGTAAAGCTATAATCTCAAAGGCACTAATTCCTTTTAACCCAAATGCTCGATAAACCACATAGGTTACTGTAAACAAACACAAACGTTGTAAAAATGTAATAAGAATCACATGAACTAAGACTCTTTTATTCTTCTTAATGTAATCTGCACTCTTATCATATTTGCTTAAAACTTTCCAAATACGCCTTAACCAGCGTTGCCTATCCTGGATCATACGGTGTTTGCCCAACCAGAAGATAGATTTCCCAATCATACAAGTTAACCATGATTTTCGAAATACAGCGACTACTAAAAAAGCTACAAAACTAACGTTGCAGATAATACCAAAGACAATCAATAACCAGATCTGTAATGCATTATCTGTGAGAAAGCTCCATTCAAAGATTATTGCAAGAACACACATTATCATTAATACTGTCTTATATGCTGCTGTTACTATCATCAATACTAAGGATGATACAGCTACACTGATCTTATCCCTCTTCATCCATATTACTTGTACTGGTTGTCCACCTGTAGCAGACGGTGTTACTGCACTAAAGAAAAAACCGACGAAGGAATAAATAATGCATCGAAGAAATGATACCTTTTGTTTCACAGTATGCATTAAGTAATGAATAATTACTGACTCACTGCATACATATAGAAGCGCTAATATAAGTCCAAGTACTAGATAACCTGATTTTGCCTGCTGAATTGAGTCCATAACCTTTGACATATTTTGATCTTTAAAAACAAGGAAAAAGGTTACAACAAACACTGCTATCAAAAATGCAGTATTAGCTAATACTTTCCAATATTTCTTTAACAATGTTCATTCCCCCATTGAAACACTAAGTCTATACTAAAGTATACTATTTTCCCTAATAAATTTCAATCTTTTTATATTTTTTATAAAAAGATTATAAATTTATGAATATGACAAAAAACGAGGCGACAAGAGACAGGTAAGGTGTCACATTTGCTTGTGACACCTTACCCTGTCTCTTATAATAAGATGATTCCTTTTTCTTGTTGACTCTCGCGCATGTGATCTGGCCAGATGGAACATTGAACTTCTCCAATATGAGCCTTCTCTAATAAAAGCATACACAGTCTAGACTGACCAATTCCTCCGCCTAGAGTAAATGGATAAATATTATTTGCGATGCTTTTATGATATTCGAATCGCATTCTGTCCTCTGCATGGCAAGCTGCTAATTGTCTCTTTAAGGATTCACTATCCACACGAATACCCATAGAAGATACTTCAAGAGCAGAGTTCAACACTTCATTCCAGATTAAGATATCACCATTTAATTGCCAGTCATCATAATCAGGTGCTCTACCGTCGTGTGGTTCTCCACTTCTTAATTTATCTCCTATCTGCATTAAGAATACCGTTCTATGCTCTTTGGTAATCGCATCTTCACGTTCTTGACCTGTGAAATCAGGATAACGGTCCTCAAGCTCTTGAGTTGTGATAAAGAAAACCTCTTCCTCAATCTTGTTTTTAATCTGTGGGTATTTCTCATTAACCTCAGTTTGAACCTCACTGATC
>JAEYWQ010000101.1 GCA_023428885.1 Bacillota bacterium | reverse complement strand
ATCTGATTGGCTTCTTAATTTGTAGGCTATGTAAACGTGAAGTGGTTACCACATGGTGGAAGAAAATATATTGTGGCGGTCTTCTTGCTATTTTCCTAGCAGGAGTTTATTTGTTTGCGGGTTATCTCAATGCGATTCATGTATCCTTCACAAATTATGAAATCAAATCAGGGAAATTGCAGCAAGAAGAACAACTAAAGGTGGCAATGATTGCTGATCTTCATCTTGGAACTACCATGGGAGTTAAGGAGTTGGCGAATTATTGCCAGGAGATCGATGCAAAGAAAGTAGATGTAGTATTATTGGTAGGTGACATCTTTGATGAACGGTCTCCAGAATCTGAGATTCAAAAAGCCTGTGAGTTGTTTGGTGCAATTAATAGCACCTATGGAACTTATTATGTTTATGGAAACCATGATTTAGGGACTTATCACAGAAGCTATTCTCTTAGTAAACAACAATTAGAAGAGTACTTATACAATGCAAATGTACAAGTACTAGACGATGGAGTTGTATTAATAGACGATGATTTTTACCTCATCGGAAGAAGTGCATTAACCTATATTGGGAAGAATAATCGAGGTTCAATTCAAGAATTACTGCAAGGATTAGACCCGAGCAAATATATGATTTTATTAGACCATCAGCCAAAGGAGTTAGCGCTCGCTGCTGATCTTGGTATTGATCTATTAGTATCAGGTCATACTCATGGTGGTCAGTTATGGCCAGTTGGATTATTTTCCAGGCTATTTCATATTGATGAATTAACCTACGGAGAAGAAGTGATTGACAGTATGCATGCTATAGTCACGTCAGGAATAGCAGGATGGGGTTATTCTGTTAAAACAGGAGCCAAATCGGAAATCGTCATAATTGAGATTAATGGAGGATGAACGTGAAGATTTATGATATAACACAGGAATTATTTCATGCCAAGGTATATCCAGGAGATGTAGCACCTACGTTTGAACGTACATTGCAAATTGCGAAGCAAGACATTGTTAACCTCACGGTATTTCAGATGTGTGCGCATAATGGTACTCATATTGACGCACCCTATCATTTTATAGAGGATGGGAAGAGGGTAGACCAGATAGAGTTAGATCGATTTATTGGTGACTGTACAGTAATTGAACACGATGGTGATTTGATAGCAGAGGACGTTCATAGAATTATGAAATTTGCAAAAAAGAGAGTTTTGTTGAAAGGTAAGGCAGTAGTAACCTTAGAAGCTGCGATAGCTTTTAATCAATACCAGGTTTATTTGATTGGAAACGAATCACAGACTGTGGGACCTGAGGATGCTCCAATGGCTGTCCATCTTGAACTCTTAGGCAAGGATGTTGTACTATTAGAAGGTATTGTGTTAGATGATATCGAACCAGGTGATTATTGGCTAAATGCTGCACCAATCAATCTTGGCGGAGCAGATGGGGCACCTTGCAGAGCGGTATTGATTCAGTTTTAAGCAGCATGAAATTATATCTCTTAAGTGCTAATATGTATATTAGATTGTTTTTTAACTGTAGTGCTAGAAGGAATATCAGTTTGCTTTTAATTAAGTGCTAAATCAAAAATTAAGTTGCATTTTAAATTATGTGCAATAAAGAGACTAGATTGATGTTAGAATGATAAAAGGTAGGTTTAAGAAATGAATCATAAAGAAAGAATGCTTGCTGGACTCCCTTATAAAGCCTGGCTTGATGCTTTAGATATCGAACGGAAGCAAAATCGTAAATTAATTTATGAATTCAATCAGTGTGATCCTGAAGATGAAGACAAGATGCAGATGATTCTGAAAGGTATACTTGGAAAAACAGGGGAGAACATTCATGTAAATCCACCATTTCATTGTGATTATGGTAAGAATATTGAAGTGGGTGAGAACTTCTATGCCAATTTTAACTGTACCATCCTGGATGTAGGGAAGGTAATTATAGGAAATAACGTGATGTTTGCTCCCAATGTTGCTATCTACACCGCGGGTCACCCCATACATCCTAATTCCAGAAATTCAGGTTATGAATATGGAATAGAAATTACCATCGGTGATAATGTGTGGCTAGGCGGAAATGTTGTGGTGTTACCAGGTATTACGATTGGTAATAACGTAGTAGTTGGAGCTGGCAGCGTGGTGACAAAAGATCTTCCTGACAACGCAATTGCGGCTGGTAATCCTTGCCGGGTGATACGTTATATTACAGAGGAAGATCGTAAGTATTATTATAAAAATCTAGAATTTGACGTAGAAGACTATAAATAAGAATACAGGGGAATCGACTCATGCAGTCGACCGAACAACCTAAAAGAAAGGTACGATAAATCATGCAAATCACATTATATGAAAGTACAACAGATAAAGTCCATACGACAATTACTGCCATCTTAGAGTACGGGAAATTAATTATCTCAGGCTATGATCAATATCTGCCATCAAGCGCAGTTCCAGAAGGTAGTGAGTATGAATATGAGACCTATCTGGATATGCAAAGTACAAATCAGCTATTTGAAGTTTTAGAAGTGAATGGTTCAGACCAAGAAAAACTGGAACGAATACTTCAGGAATTTGGTGGAGAACGAGCAGACATTCGTTTTCAAGCATTCTGTTTCAAGAATGAAATCGAAACGAATTGTTCCTCATGTTTTGATGACTAAGTGAATACCATCTGATCGAATTAGCATTAAGAATAAATATAGAAATAACTGAACACTATAAAAATAAGTTTAAAAGTTGTTTGTTTCATTTAAAGGAGATATGATTATGGTTGATAAGAAAAAAGTTGCATTTGTTTGCGTTCATAATTCCTGCCGATCTCAAATTGCAGAGGCGTTAGGAAAGCACCTGGCATCGGATGTATTTGAAAGCTACTCTGCAGGGACAGAAACGAAGCCACAGATTAATCAGGATGCTGTTCGATTAATGAAGAAAATCTATAACATTGATATGGAACAAACTCAGTACAGTAAATTATTTCAGGATATTCCAAACCCAGATATCGCTATTTCCATGGGGTGTAATGTCGGCTGCCCATATCCTGGTATGCAATACGACGATAAATGGGACATTGAAGATCCAACAGGAAAAAGTGACGATGAATTTAAAAAGATAATTGAAAACATCCATACAAAAGTAGAAAAGTTAGCGGAGAGATTAAGAGAGGTATAATCTAATCTCTCTTTTATTATATTATCAGAATGATTATCAAGGGGGGTAACATGATGTTAAAGCAAGATATCAAAGAAATGATACTTTCCTTAGGGGCTGATGTGTGCGGTATTGCGAATATCAGTCGCTTTAAGGAAGCACCAAAAGGATTCTCACCGCTTGATCTGTATGAGAATTGCATGTCGGTCATAACCTTTGGTGTAGCACTTTCGAAAGGTTTAGCCTTGGTTGAACCGCGATTAATTTATGCTCATTATAATAGTCATAGTTGTGACTGGGTAGATTACATAGCACTACAAGGAGCAAAACGATTAGAAACCTTATATTCATGCAAGGCTTTGCCGCTACCTTGCGATAGTCCTTATGAGTATTGGGATAGTGAAAACATGGAAGGGCGAGGACTGATTTCAATGAAGCACGCTGCTATGTTATCTGGACTTGGCTCCATAGGTAAGAACTCTTTATTAATAAACCCAGAGTATGGTACACTCCTAACTGTAGGTGCCATATTAACTGATATGGACCTAGAATCCGATGAATTAACAGAACAGCTGTGTATTGAGGGTTGTAATAGGTGTATGGATCATTGTCCTGTTGGTGCTATTCAACATGGTCAGGTGCATCAAAAACTATGTAGAAATTACTCCTTTCATTCCACTTCTAAGGGTTATGCCACCATCGACTGTAATACGTGTCGAGTTGTTTGTCCCTTAAAATATGGTAAAAGATAGAAACTGCAGTAAATCAATTATTAAAAGATTAAGACAGCGCAATACTTCTTTTTATCCTTAGTAGCTAGATTTAGATGTAGACAAATATCAAAATAATATATAAAATATATAAAAGTCAAATCAGAGTTAGGGGACAGGATATGTTTAGAGAAATGAGAAAGTCAGAACGTCAATTAAGTGAGAAAGAACTGCAAGAAATCTTAGAAACAGGTGAATATGGTATCTTATCTACAATTGGTGATAATGGCTTCCCTTATGGAGTTCCATTAAGTTATGTATATTTTGATTCCAAGATATTCTTTCATTGTGCTACTGGGGTTGGTCAAAAAGAAGATAACATCGCTCACTGTGATAAAGTATGTTTTACTGTGGTTGGGAAAACAGAAGTCTTAGCGGAGAAGTTTAGTACCAAGTATGAAAGTGTAATTGCATTTGGTACGGCAAAGATAAGCACTGACTTAAAAGAAAAAGCTCTAAAAGGTTTGATTGCAAAGTATTCTTCTGATTTTGTGGAGAAAGGCTTGCAATATATCGAAGCAGCTTATCATAAAACAGATATTTATGAGATAACGATTGAACACGTTACAGCGAAAGGAAGAAGATAGTTGTCGTAGTTTCTTGCTTTTATGGTTGAGACAAGAAAAGGATATTAGTATATGATTAGAGAAAGTCAAGCGAAAGATTTAGAGTGCATTATGCAGATATGGCTTACATG
>JAEYWQ010000091.1 GCA_023428885.1 Bacillota bacterium | reverse complement strand
TCGCTATTCTGTTCGGTACTTGACTTCCCATACTCATCCTATCATTTCCTTTACTTGTTCTTTGTAGTCATCATATAATACAAACTCTTCATCTAAGAGGTTGTCACCAATAATGTCCATCGCCTTCTCATTAATCCCATCCACCAGAACTTCCAGCATGATGTTACACTCATCTGCATATTTTTTTAATTCTCTTTCACCCTCCAGCACTATTGATAATGCATTCTCTTCGATTTCTGTCAATGTGTGTTTTAAACTCTCCCACATGTTATTCAATGGAGATGGGGTCATCTCAGGTAGAGACTTAGAAGGCATGTCCTGTATGTCTTTGAAAGCAAAACTAAGTTGCTGTGGAAAATTACTCTCTGGCTCGATCTGCTTCTCAGCCTCTGGAAAGTTTAATTTTTGCTGTACTGGTATGAGCAATTTTTTCTGTTCTACCGTGTTCAGTTTTTCCTCTGATACAATCAATTTTTCATGTATTGGTGCAACCATCTTTTCCTTCTCTGACATAATCAATTCTTCCTGTATTGGCATCACCATTTTTTCCTGCTCTGGTACAATCAATTTTTCCTGTGTACTCAGTGCCTCCTGTCGAATGCGAGACAACGCAGCCTGATCTACGACGACCACCGTTTTGGTCGCTTCTTTGTAGAACTCAGCCACCGTATCATTTACGATTGCTTCTAAAGATAAGCCAGCTTTCTTTAATAGATCAACGGCTTCATGGTTCACCGTATTGATGTTTGCAGATAATTTATATTTATAACTCGTACACTTTCGTAGAGCAACTTCCATCTGTTTCATGATATATCCAATGAGTTGACGACCGTTCTCAGAGGTCAGAACTGAACTAAAGGACCATTTATTATTGCTGCAGATATATATTTCATTTTCAGATAGCACAATCCGCCTGTCCGCCTGCTTTAACCACGGATGAAATAATGCGTCCTTAAAGGGTTTCCATTCCGACATCTTCTTAGCCGCTTGATATATGGCTTTCTCATAATCAATTTTGTTGTCTTCAAATATAAGCTTTAACTTACCTTTTAGGAAGTCGAAACAATCCCTAATCAGTTTCTCATTCCCATCCGTAAAGAAGGTTGATTTCCTAATATCATATTTTGATAAATTACAATACATCGTAAAGTCATCCAATGGATTCGCCATCTTAGGATAATAGCCAGTTAGATTGTAACGTTCAATGAAATCCTTAAAAGTATGGGGAAGCTCATAATAGATATGATAATCCTTTAACCATCTTACTATATAGCGATCAATTGACTTATGATAGCTACCATAGGCTCTCCAGAAAAACATCAATTGGTCAAGCCCTTCTCTGGGATCAGTCACTCCGATGTTACTTAACAACTCATAAATATAGAGGAATACATAGGACAAGGATGTATCAGTAACATTTCCATTTCTAACTTCTGTTCTCCAGGTGAAATAGGTCCGAAGCTGTTCATATCCCATCTGCTGATAGTATGGGAAGTATTGAGAAAATTCCACATTGCCAGAATAATCATCCGTAACATCCTTCATAAATATAGCTTGCTTATAAAAGATTGCTGCATTATTATGCTGAACCCGCTGATCAAAAAACCTAGAACTGTCGAAAGACATCCGATGTGCTCTGGCAATATCTCTCATCTGTCCAAATAGTTCTCTCTTCTCATCCTTTTCAGGCTCCTCGATCTTTTGAGCTTTTAAAACAAACTTACCAACACCAGGTATGGGGCAGGAATCGTATTCAATCTCATAAAAAGTATCTTGATCCATGGAAATAGCTTGGGCAGGTTTGGTCTGTGGCAACACTTTAGAAAACTCATCTTCATGAGCCTGCTGCCGTCCTTGGATTTTAAATGATTCATATTTTTTGTCTGTATAAAATCCGTCCATGCTTCCTCCTCAATAATTCTAGCATACAAGATGATAAATGATAGTTTTAGCCAACAACTTTCCCAAGTACTCTAAAATCATCATAATCCTGAATTCGAATCGGCTCATAATCAGGATTTAAAGAGATTAGACAGCCCTTACCAAGCTTCTTTAAAAAAGTATTGTTATTTAAACTAAAGATTCCGATCTCTCCTTCCTCCAGAGTAGATTGCTGGTGAATGAAGATAATTTGCTGATCTACAAATCGAGGCATCATACTATTTCCGCTTACTCTTACTGCATAATCCGCAATACTGGGTACTGTATTATCTATCTCAATCATCTCATAAGAACCATCTTCAAGATAATTACCAAGACCAGCCGAAACAGGTATGTCATATAAACGTAAACGTCTTTTATTACCAAAGGTCTGCCCTATATCCATCACTCGGCAGATATCGCATATTGCAAGGAAGGCCTCAATCGTGGGTTTTGACACTCCGGTTTCCCACTTACTAATTGTATAGGTTTTAACGTCAAATCCTTTTTCTTTTAGGAGTTCAACCGACTGTACACGCGATATATTTGCAGCCTCTCGAACTTCTAATAATTTTTTTCCCAAGTTCATGTTGAACACCTCCTGATATAATTATACATTCATTAACATAAATTACAATCATAAAATCGCAGATTCTACGATTTTACAAGGTCTCCAATGCAGAATTTGCACTCCTTTTAGAACAAAGTATGCTTCAAACACTTGCTAGAATATAGATCATATATTAGCACACTTTGTAATGAAAAAATAACACTAACCCCTACGTGGTAAGGATTAGCGTTATTATGTTTTCACTCACAATCATACTGCATCTAACGTCTGTCGAATGACATCAAATATAACATCCAACTCCGCCTCCTTTGCGTTTAGCAATTAATGCTTACGCTATCTCATATGACAAAGGAAGAAAGTTTACTTTCAAGTGAAATTGATGCAGATACCAAATTAATAATATTTAATGTTAGTAACGCCCTCTATTTATTTAAATACAATAATATGAGATCTTAAATAAGAGAATTCGGAAAATAATTAACATATGAATGAAATGATAGATTTTAATATAATTATTTTGAACATTAGAAGAAGGAACTATCCTTGTATTGGTTCAGGTTCTGGTAGAAGAGTATTTGATTTGAGAAATGGATATGTGGTCAAAGTTGCAAAAAACAATAGAGGTATCGCACAGAACGAGGCTGAGCATCACATATCATTAGCGGATCATTCTAATATATTTGCTAAAACCATACAAATATCTAACGATCATCGCTTTCTTATTATGGAAAAAGCTGTTCGGATCAGGAATTTTTCAGAAGTCAGAAAATACTTTAATGTAAAAACGAATAGAGAGCTTTTCCAATTAGAAGTGATCAGATCTGTTTTTACTAAATATAATTTGCTATTGAATGATTTATATCGAACTGTTAATTGGGGTATAATCAACAATCACCCTGTCATAATTGATTACGGTTTTACTCAGAGCGTGCAACGTAAATATTATTCTCTTTTTAATTTTAACCTTAGGTAGATAGGATGTTACACCTCAAACTTCAGAAGTGAAAAATCGCCAGAAGCCTCATAAAAAAGACTTCTGACGATATTCATTAAGCTAAAATTATCAATGTCATAGTTTCCTTTTTTTTATCAAAAGGATAATACCAAGAATAAATACAGCACCACCTAAAGATATAAATGCTGACCATAATATATTCCAATAAGGAGATGATGTATCGAACATAAACATTAATAATTCATTCCAAAAAGATAATCCTGTTGCTATAGCAAATAAATCAAATAATAAATATCCACCTCCAAGAAGATAGATCCATCTCCACCAATAATTTTTATGAAGTTCTTTAAAAAAAGTTATGATACCTAAAATGCAAAATATCGCTAATACACCCATAAGTGAATAATAAAAGAGTCCTTTTTCCTTCATAGCACCAACCCAAAAGTCAGCATATGATTTTCTGTCAATAAGTCCCCATATTCTATGTAAATGAAATAAGCCAAAAAAAATGAAAAACCAGGGTTCGTACGTTTTTATTTTTCTCATATTACAAATCTCCATTCAAAGAATTGATTATTTCTGTCCATCATAGAGAAAACTTCTTATCTCTCTTACGATTGGCCATGTCCCATCACCAGTATTTGATATCACAGTATATATCATTTCGTCCTTCCTAATAATTGCAGACTTAAATGATACTCCTGCATCGCATTCAGTCAGATATTCTTTAATAGGCTTCCCCTCTTCCTTATACATCCATATACCGTGTCCGTAAAACAAATTTTCTCCTTCTGATTCAGCTTTGATATAAGGTCTTAAGTATAATTCAGTCAGATCCTTAGATAATATCTTAAACCTTAAAAAAGCATCCAATAAGATGAACCCGAATTATTCATGCCAACTGCTTTAAATATGTACTCCTCCATATATTTAGTATAAGGGATTCCTAAGTTTGCTTTTCATACAAACCATTTTCTTTTCCTCAACACCAATATCATTTGCTATCACGTCACATTTGGTCATCAACAGGAAATAGATGTTTTTATTTTCTTCACTCAAGCATTCATAATTTGCTTGCCCTTTGGCAATTATCACATCAGCCGCCTTATAAACATCCATAAAAGAAGGGCTTGTTCGATGAAGGACCGTCCCTAGAGAACCATCCCCGTTATCTATAATCTCAGCATATTCATCGATACCTACAAAATATGCGTCTTCAGCAATAGAATCATTCACCACAGGTTTACCTCTTACACCAAACAGTAATCTAATATCAGGATTCAATTCTTTCATTTTCTTTAGAAGTAGCTTATCCAAACAGATTTCGCCACAATTATCACCTAAATAAAGTAAAATTCTTTCATTTAATATATCTTTCATTAGTGACTGAGAATCATCAATTGCAAACTCTAATTGTTCAACTTGATCTAAGGAATTATAAATTTCCTCTAATAAGGTATTATGCACAGGGTTGAAGTCTATGATATTACCAACGATAGCATATCGAATTGCTAACTCAAAGGTATTCTCAGCCTGCTCTATCTTCTTTTCAAACTCTGGTAGCAAATTTAAGAACAAAGTATTGTAGTAAGTTCTAGTTTCTTTATATGGGTCTGGATTGTTTGTATATCTTTTTATCATGTCAAATACTTCTCCTATAATTTCAGGAGTAGTACTATTAAAATCCATTTTACTAAGATAGGTAAACACCTCTCTTAATAATTCATCCTTTAAATTAACTCCGGTGATATTGGCTACTTTGATAGCTTGGTTCACTATACATGGCAAGCATTTATCATGCATTTTCATAATTTTCCTCCAAGTTCGAAGAGTGAGTGCTTGCATACATTCTTCGAACGCAACCTCAGTGTGAAGTGTAGCGGTGTACTCAAATCCTCTGCCTATGAGTCCCCTGTTGTTTATTCCTCCAACACAACTTTTATCTCTTTTATCATTTTTTGTGCTTTTGAATTTCCCAAATAATCAACGCGATATATCATATCATCAATCATAACATACGAATCTTCTGTAATGAGTATTATTGTATCATCAGTTGATAATTGATAAGACATTCCACGTGTACTTATTTTACCATTATTTATCCATGTTTTAAAACATTTATGATAGGAATATCTTTTAAAAATATTCCTTATTTGGTGAAATTCAGTTGTATTGCTATCAAAGGTTAAGGTTTTCACCTCTGGTTTTATTTCCCCATCTTTCATTGAGTTCATAACATATGAAACAGTTATTTCATCAGTGTCAAAGAAATCTTTATCAAGTGGGATCGGTCGAAATATGTATACAATGATTGCTATAAAAGTCAAAATACTTACTATAAATAAAATCCGCTTTCTCATCTTAAACAGCTCCTATAAAATGCATCTTATTCCTCTGCATATTCATCCAGCATTCTACTGCTTTCTTTTAAAAGTTCTAAAGCATATAGTTGAATCTGATCTACTTTATCATTCCAGGAACTTTCATCATTCACAGATTCACCTCGGAATAATCTATCCATCATGCTATGTATAATTCTATCCGCTGCTATAGAATGGCTGTTATCTGGATTACTAGCATCTGATTCCCTGAATATCTCCTTAATCTTTCTAGAATCTGGCCAATAAATTAATTCAACCAACTTTGCTCGATATTCCAGATCGACAGATGTTATATTTGAATACTTTTTCTTATCGTAGGCGTGTTGGGCTTCATGTTTTAAGAAGGATATGTTGAAAAACTCCTCACTTCCATTCTCATACGAACTTCTTACACAGCATAAGGTTCCCTTGTCGCCGACCCAACCACCAGCCCCAATTAGCCCAAAGGAGATAAAATCCAACCAGCTACGCGATATAAACCCATCCATCATTATGATAGTGTAGGCTTCTATCCCACTTGGCAATTCAACTTCATAAGTTACTCTTTCTGACTTTTTCCAGATATATGGTCCAAAATACCCCTGTGTACTTCCACCTAAATATTCGTAACCCTCTGCTATTACTATCTTAGCGATCTCATCTTCTATATTCTCATCAATCGTTAACGCATCATTTGAGCCACAAAATAGCCATAATTTATAAAAGAGTTGTTTCATAGCCTCTTCATTGGATAGCTTATTCCAAAACACATCTCTATAATACTCTTGATAGATACGATCAATATTCCCAATTGTTTCATTCTCACTTCTTTTGTAATATTGACCATGTTGAAATACATTTGTATACATTTCTAAGCAATCTTTTTTATCAGAAAAATTACTAAGGTAGGCTATCGCATCATGTAATTGTCCTTTCAATAAAAAAGAAGTAAACTCATTTTTATTAAAATATGTCATATTCCTAATCCTTTCTTAATTCTTAATCTTCAAATAGTTTTCTATTCTAAGCCTCACCAGCGGTGTATTCCAAATCTTCCCCCAGCCCTGAGAGAATGCCTCTATGTCGCTCTTGTCCTGCTGTTCCTCTATGCCTCTTGAGGTAAAAGCCACTGAGCGACATATATACAGAGATTCTTCCAGTATATTCCTCAAGTAATGTTATCATACTAAAAAGAATAAATAAACTTAAATTTTTATTAAGTCTGCTTACTTTATAGTCCTAATTAATCAGTTGCAAGCAAGGAAACATATAACAACCTTCATACTTATTCCCAATTGTATAACGTTGCTTTTTCTTTACTATTCAGCAAGCTCAACATCAACCACTACACCATAATGATCACTTGCTGCTAGATTATTAGTTGGGCTAATCGCTGTACCAAATACTCCAGCACTTACAAATTTCATAGGTGCCCAATTATCTAATATGTAAATCCTATCAACATTTTCAGGAGCATAGTTTCACCAGTCAAGGACTGGAAACACATGTCTATGGTGTCACTTCCTCCATCAGCTCAATAAAATACTTACTGAGCTCATCCGGTGCTTCCACTGCAACTAGTTCATCCGTTTCCCCATCAAAATAAAATAAAAGCAAAAACTTTCCATCTAGCACAAAAAATTTATAACCTTGGTC
>JAEYWQ010000074.1 GCA_023428885.1 Bacillota bacterium | reverse complement strand
GCATAAATAAGCACATTGTCAGGTTTCGTCTCAAGACCACCTTCAATCACTGCCTTTAAATATTTATATTCTATTTCAAACTCTTCAAAGGATAGATCATCCATATAAATAATGAATTTATAATTGCGGTTTTTAATGGTTGCAATAACAGTTGATAGATCTTCAAATTGATGCTTGAATAGTTCAATCATTCGAAGTCCATCCTTGTAATACTCATTTAAGATTGCTTTTACCGAAGTTGATTTTCCAGTACCGCTATCCCCGAATAAGAGTGCATTGTTAGCTTTTCTTCCCTCCACAAAGGCCTTGGTATTATCAATTAATTTCTTTTTTTGAATTTCATATCCAACCAAGCCCTCTAGATAAATGTCTTCGGTATTTACAATAGGTTGTAATGTTATGGTATCCTTATCCTTCACCACACGAAAAGCTTTATTTAAGCCAAACATCCCAACACCAAAGTCATGGTAAAACATCGTAACGATCGCAAAAATTTCATCAGCATGGCTGGCACTGGCAATCTGTTTGCTAAGCTCTCGTACTTTATCGCTAACATTTTTATGATAACGTTTACCGTTCTTTTGTATCGCTTGATAATTGGTGATTACAGTAAAACAATCAATTCCAAGCTCCTGTTCAAGTTGAGTAAAATCATAGTGAAATAAGGCTTGAAAGATCTCAAAGTCTCCCTTTGCAAAGTAATTAACACTACCTTGACTGGCTCCATGTTTCTCACAGGTGATACTGAATGGATTCTCCGTACTTGCAATCAAATATGCCAAATAATTCTGCCAGAGATTCTCATCAAAGCCATATTGGGTTGCTACATCAAGAAGCCTGTGAATCTGTGTGTAGATTGCAGTGATTGTGTCATTTGCAGTTACTTCTTTTGTCTCATATTGCTTAATGATCACAGCTAAATTCATTAAGATACTATCTTTATCAATATTACGATAGATAACTAATTTTGAAATTAATTTATACATGCTTCCTCCTATCGTCTATGTATCGCAGGGTTAGATTAGTATTACATCTTTCGACATAAGCTCTTAATAGTAACAGGCTGTTTCAAAAGAAGACGTATAACGCTTACTTTTGCAACAGCCCATTCATTAATCACTATAATCGTAAAGCGCCTAACATCCTTGTCAAATTATCAGTGGTTAGATTACATCTTATCCGGAGCAGAGAATCCTAACAAATCAATGCTCTTACTTAGAATCTTATATACTAATACGATCAAAGCAATCCATTCCTGTTGTTTTGCCACATTCTCCTCAGCAATAATTTTGTTCTCATGGTAGAAGCCATTAAAGGCATTCGCTAAATCAAAGATATAAGAGCAAAGCTTGTGAGGTGCAATTTCATTCGCAGCATGTTCAACCACATCATTGAACTTGGAGCAATGTAGCATCAGATTGCTTTCACTGTCACCATACTCCCTGATCTCTCCAGAGTTTATTGCCAAATCCTCTACTACAACGTTAGAATTTACCACCTCTTTATACTTAGCAAGAATTGACTTGATACGAACCATAGTATATAAGATATAAGGGCCGGTATCACCTTCAAAGGATATGAAACGATCCACATCAAAGACATAATCTTTCGCTGCCTGATTGGATAAATCGCCATACTTTAAAGCCGCTAAACCAACAGTCTTCGCAATCTGTCTTGCTTCTTCTTCCGGCATATCACGATTTTGCATAATCTTCTTATAAACTTCTTCGTTGATGGAGGATATTAAGTTCTCTAAACGCATAACGCCACCATCTCTGGTTTTGAATGGCTTGCCATCCTTTCCATTCATGGTACCAAATCCTAAGAAAGTTAACTTCACATCTTCTGGTACAATCTTCGTCTTTTTCGCACAACGGAATACTCTTTCAAAATATAAATCCTGACGCTTATCTACTACATAGATTACTGAAGCTGGGTTAAATAGCTTCATACGTTCTACTAAGGTTGCTAGATCTGTAGTATCATATAAACTAGCTCCATCAGATTTTAAAATCATGCAAGGAGGTATCTCTTTCGTATCGGATTCTTCCTTAACGTCAACTACCAAAGCACCTTCACTGATTCTTGCATAATTGTTCTCTTTTAGATAAGCAACCATATCAGGAATGTACTTCTGAGCATCACTTTCCTTCTTCCAGATATCAAAATGAACCTCTAAATTATCATAATTCTTCTCTAAGTCTGCAACAGATACTGTCATAATATGATTCCATAATGCTGTATATCCTCTATGACCATTCTGTAAGAGGTAAGTTGCATTCTTTGCTTCCTCTTTATACTCCGGGTTTTCCTTGGAATAAGCACTTGCAAAAGGATAGATTTCTTCCAATTCTGTTATGGTAAATGGAGCTTCTTTAGGATATTCACCCGTAAAATTCTCATCAAAGTATACTAATTCTGGATTTCTCTTCTTGATTTCTGTGATAATTAAACCGATTTGAAGACCCCAGTCTCCAAGATGGGCATCTCCAATCACATGATGGCCCTGGAAACGAATCAAACGCTTCACACTCTCACCAATGATAGCTGGACGAAGATGTCCAACGTGAAGAGGTTTTGCCACATTCGGACCACCATAGTCCACCACTACCGTCACTGGATTCTCAACCTGATCAGAGCCCAAACGCTCATCTGTAGTCATCCCCTGAAGATATCTAGCTAGAAACTCATTGTTTAACTTAATATTAATAAAGCCCGGCATAATTGCGTTAATTTCAGAAAAAATCGCATTATCCTTGCACTTGTCCACAACTTCATTGGCAATCATAATAGGGGCCTTCTTATACTGCTTTGCAGCAGAAAGCGCTCCATTACACTGATATTGGCAAAGGTCTGGTCGATTGGATACGGTAACCGCACCAAACTTCTCCTCATAGCCACAAGCAGTGAATGCCTCAGTAAATATAGTCGTTAATTGATCGATAACTTTTATCATTCTTGCCTCCGTATCTTATTCCATAAAATAATAGAATAACTTTATCACACTTAATTTCCATTGTAAAGGTTTGCACTTGAAAAAGAAGAAACTCTGCCTAGGCAAAGTTTCTTCTTATTAAACTATATAACATGTGACAAGGGGACGGAATTATCGTTTCGTAACAAATATCCCCCCTGTACCCTTGTCACTTCATTCAATTAGTCAGGTATGACAAATGCACAAACCAAGTATGCAAAGATACCAACACCAAAGCAGGCAAAAAGTACCCAAAGAATACGAATCACAGTTGGATCTAAATTAATATACTCTGCTATCCCTGCACAAACACCGCAAATTTTACGGTCTGTTTTTGATTTTACTAATCTTTTCTGCATATATAATCCTCCTATCTGAAATACCTGACTTTTTGCCAGGTTTAATTTTATATCGTTCTTTATCTAATGTCTATTGATAAAGAGCCTAGCCCACAATTAAGATCAAAGGTTCCAATCGTATTATCATGTTTAATTGTTTTATCTACATTAAAGTTATATTGTTTATCGTTTAATGAAATATCACCCAAACCTACACTAATATAGTAATTATAATCTTCTTCATCACCAGCTAGGTCCAACAATATTTCACCCATTCCACAGTCTGCATTCAAATCGCCATAGATTTCTCCAGCAATGTCAATTCGCCCTAAGCCACAGTTTAAATCAGCATCTTGAGTTTCAAGATTGGAAACTTCAATGTCTCCAGCTCCAACTTCTAAGCTAGCCTCTTCTAAGATCTTTAGCTGTCTTACTGTCATAGAGCCTGCTCCAACCTTAATATCGCAGGTAACTGCTTCTAATTCATCCATGTCAAGCTGGCCTGCATCAATCTCGATTGTAACCTTCTTGGCAATAAAATCCTTTGGTATGGTAACAATGACACTTGGAGTATCATCACCGCTGATATCCCAGTTAAAGAATCCCTGATATATTGGAATATCAAATCCGAAGATAGTTACGATTTGATCCTCTTCATAATGATCTTCTAAATACCAAACTCCATCCTTCACAAATGACTTAAATCCATTCTCAGGTATATTATTTGCTTCTATGGAAAACTCATTCCCATGAACAAATTCTACTTTACTATATTGTACATCAAGATCGATTGACTCTACACCAGTAACTGTATTCGAAAAGGTAGAATGATTCTTTCCAGAACTTCTATAATTCCCCCGGTGAATTGCAAATCCTAACATACCTACCACAATACCAATTCCTATACAGGCAAATGCGATACCTAATATGATACGATAGCTTAACTTCATGCTGTTACCCTCCTTCCTCCAAATGGAGCTCTAAAGATAGCTGCCACTGCTCTACAAATAAGAGGGAATACCTTCGCGATTGAGATGGTTAAGAGAATGAATAGTAAACCAATACCAAAACATATCATTCCACCACCGATGATCATAACGCCAAACATTGGTATTACAACAATCTTTGTGATACCAGTGGCAAGCAATAATAGTCCTGCAACGGAGCAAGTAAACCCTGCTGCACCAAAGCCTACAACTAGCCCAAAGATAGTTGCAAACCCTGCAATTGTAAGAGGAAGAATCAATGGAAGTGCAAAGATACATAATAAAATGAGGGCTGGAATATTGGTCCTTGTTGTGGTCTGTGGATAAGCTTGATACCCTTGATTATATGCATCCCTTTGTTGATTATATCCTTGCTTCTGATTGTAATTTCCTTGCTGGTTGAATCCCTGATTATTATTGTAATTTCCTTGTTGGTTAAATCCCTGGTTGTTATTGTAATTTTCTTGCTGATGAAATCCTTGGCTATAATAACCTTGATTTTGTTGATTCATATCTTGTTGCCAAGTAATTTGTTCCTTATGATTCAGACCATCTGTGATTCCTTCGGTCTCGCCTTCTGTCTTAGATACAGAAGGCTCAACCTTAATGATGCTGTCCTTGGTTTCGTCTGCATCTTTATACCCATGCTCCGTGTATTCTCCGTCCTTTGAATACCCATCGAGAGCAAGTAGGTCTGCTTTAATCGTGCGGGCTACGCGTTCTGGACTAGCAAGTTCGCGAATGATATTCTCTTCATTTTCTTCTCCCGCATCCTCAAAATAATTGGAATAAAAAGTTAAAGCTTCTTCTTTTTCATCCCCTGGTATCTCAACGAGTAACTTCTCAAGTTGCTCCATAAATTCAACTCTGTTCACCTATGCCACCCCCTCAAAAAATTTGCTTATCTTATTCGAATAATTTTTCCACTCCGCACAGTATAGTTGTAATTGAATTCGTCCCTCTGAGGTAACTTTATAATATCTACGATTTCTTCCTGCAATCTCTACATCATAAGCTTCTAGGCAATTATCCTTTTGTAGTCTTCGAAGAACCGGATATAAGGTAGATTCCGATATATCAATGGCTTCTCGAACATCTTGCGTAATTTTATAGCCGTAGGTTCCATCCGGTTCTCTCGAAACTGCTGCTAATACAATTGCATCGAGCAATGCCGAACCTGTATTAAATACCATGCAATCAACTCCTTTGCTATCTTACTATATTTTTTACAATTTATGTTATAAGCTCCTTAGCAATACTATACACCATATAGTATTATAGAGTCAATACTATTAATTATATTCTAATCTTCCTTTAATAAATGTGACTCAAATGAATATTTTTCACAAACCGAGCAAAAAATCCCTTTCACATTGATGCACAAAGTGAAAGGGATTCTATGAAATGATTAGTTATTAGCAAAAAAAGCTACGACACAGGCTCCTGGTCCAGCGTGAACTCCAATCGTGCTTCCCATGGCAGCCATAGAAAATGAATGTGTCTTATATATATCTTTTACATAAGCAGCAAAGTCCTCGACTCCTGACTGTTTTCCAGTATATCCAATACAAGATGGTAGATTCGGATTAATACCTCCGCTTCCTTCTACCAATTCTACTACTTTTTTAACCGCTCCATTAAAGCCTCTCGCTTTACCAGCCACATCTACAACACCATCTTTCACACTAACAATTGGTTTGATGTTTAATAAAGTTCCTGCAAGAGCAGCCGTAGCAGATAGTCTACCACCCTTTTTCAGATATTTTAAGGTATCCAGTAAGGCAAAGATGGTCACTTTTTGTTTCATCTCTTCCACTTTGCTGACGATCTCCTCCACTGCCAGACCCTGCTTACTTAATTGTAGGGCATACTCTATTAAGCAATATAAGCCAATCGTAGCTGTCGCACTGTCAATGATATGGATATCCTCATATTCACATAGGTCCTTTGCGATAACAGCACTCTGATATGTTCCGCTTAATTTACTGGAGATTGTAAGGACAATCACACTCTCTCCTGCTTCCTTGCATTCTTGAAAATGTGTTAAAAACTCCTCTGGAGAAGGTTGGCTTGTCGTAGGCAGCTCCTCTGCAGAGGCCAATTTCTCATAAAACTCCTCTGTAGTAATGGTCACTCCATCTAAATACTCCTGGCTAGCAAATATATTATGAAGAGGTACTACTATTATCCCCTTCTGCTTAGCCTCTTTCTGTGAGATATCGGAAGTTGAATCAGTAATGATACGTAATGCCATGGGTTCCTCCTTGATACATTATTATTTTATGTGTTTACTTCGTACTAAAAAAATGATGTAAGGTTTTCAATGCTGCGATCAAAGATTCGATTTCAGTTTCATTGAGTTTATTGGTTATACTTTCAACCAGCTCTTTGTGATACTTTGCATGCTCTACATTGGCTGCTTTGGCTATCTCGGTAGCTGTCACATATACTTTTCTCTTATCCGTTTCTGATTTTTTCCGAATTAGATAGCCCTTTTGTTCAAGCTTTTTAACCGCAATAGTTAAGCTGCTTGCTGTAATCCTAAGTATTTTTGATAATTCTTTCATTGTGTTAGATTCTTCTTGGTTGTTACATACAGCCTCAATTACATGCATCTCACTCACAGATAGTTGCTTGTGGGGCCCTTTTGCTAATGACGCTTCCTCTAGGTGCAAAATATCATTAAATACTGTAACAAAAAAGTGATTGAGCTGTTCCTGGTGTAAAGTCATACTTCCCCTTCCTTTGTCGTAATATACTTTGAACTTCAAACTATCTGTATTATATCATATATACACAAGGAGTCAAGATGCTTTGAACTTCAAAGTATTTAATAGCTATTATTGTAGTAATAGTTACTGTATTTTAGTTTGGCCTCCCTCCCCCTAACATAAAAAAACCTCTCAATTCGATAACTGATATAGTCCTTGTCTGCTTGACAAGTGCATATCAACAATGCTGAAAAAACAAACCCTAGTTCAGAACTTAGTAGTATAAATCTACTAGTTCTGAACTAGGGTATCAATAATAGAAATGAATTGATAATAATGCTATAACAGATATGGACTCTACTATCCCAAAAGGAATTGTACTAGGAGTAAAGCTGCTAAGAATACAATATTAATGACCGAGAAGATAGCAACAAATGACGCTACCTTCGTTGGATGATTCTTTTTGAATTCACTAAAGGTAATTAAACTTGCTAAGGATGCAATCAAGGTTCCACATCCTCCGATATTTACCGCAACTAACAATACATCATAATCCCTTGTAAATCTTGATAACAATACAGCACATGGAACATTACTGATTACCTGGCAAGATAGAGCACCGAACAGTAATGGATTTTTCGGTAAGTAATGATGGAAGAACTGGCTTACTTCAGGTATTCTTGCCATATTCCCTGCAAATACAAAAAACACACAAAAGGTAAGCATCAATGGAAAATTAATATGACTTAATGCCTTCTTATCAAGGAAAAAGAGGGCTGCTAGGATCAAAAGAATACCAATTTGATATGGTAAAACACGAAATACAATCAGTATGGATAAGAGAAATAATACCATATAGATTAGCATGCGTTTCGTTTGAAGTTGGTAGTTACTTTCTTCCTTTAACATGAGTGCTTCCTTCTTCACGAATAAACAGCAGATTGCAATTAATAGGGTGGATGCTATAAAGGGAAGCAACATGATGCTAAAAAACTCTGAAGTTGGTATATTAAAATAAGAGTATAGGAACATATTCTGAGGGTTTCCGAAAGGTGTGATCATTCCCCCTAGATTGGCAGCTGTATTTTGCATCACAAAAGTAAATGCCAGGTAGTTCATCTTATTGGTGCTACTTAAGACAAAATATCCTAATGGTAAGAAAGTGAGCAAAGCCATATCATTTGTTAATATCATGGAACCAAAAAAGGTAATGAAAACTAACGCTGTTATTGCATTCCTTGTAGTGTGAAAACGAACAACAATTTGTCTTGCTATTATTTCAAATAGATGAATATTCTTGATGGCTTCAATGACTGCTAACATGCAAAACAAGCAAGCTAAGGTACGGAAATCAAAATATTCAATATATTCTCTATCAATGGGAACAAAAAAACAGGTGATGATTGCTGCAAGTATGGATACAGACAATACAATCTGGCTCTTCATAAAGCGAAAGCATGTATGTAGCATATTCTTTGTATTGCTCAAAAAACTAAGTTCTAAATCTTTCTTTTTCTTTATCGTTTCCACGTTATCCTCCAAGTACATAAAATTAACCTTTTTTATTCTACCATCTTTCTTGGAAAAAGCAATGGTTTTGAAATTCAAATGAAGTTCCTATAAAATAAAACAGAGATGAAATCATAAACTTCATCTCTGTATCTTATTACTTATACTTTCTTAATGAGTCTCTGGAGCATCATACTCAACTCCAAAAGTATCCACAGTTGCGCTCTTGATTCTTTGAACTTCTAATGGACGATCACTAAAGTCTGTACGAACTTCTGCAATCTTATTCACAACATCCATTCCCTCTACCACTTTACCGAACGCAGCATAAGCTCCATCTAAGTGAGGAGAATCCTGATGCATGATAAAGAACTGAGAACCTGCGGAGTTAGGCATCATAGAACGTGCCATAGAGATTACACCTGCGGTATGCTTTAGGTTATTCTCAAAACCATTCTGAGCAAATTCTCCCTTAATGGAATAACCTGGACCACCGGTACCAGAACCCTGTGGGCAACCACCCTGAATCATAAATCCTTTGATTACACGATGAAAGATTAAGTCATTATAATAACCCTTATTTACAAGTGAAATAAAGTTTTTCACTGTATTTGGTGCAATTTCAGGATAAAGTTCAATTTTGATAAGATCACCATTTTCCATTTCAATGGTAACGATTGGATTTTTTT
>JAEYWQ010000052.1 GCA_023428885.1 Bacillota bacterium | reverse complement strand
CTCTCACCTTGTCCACATTGACCTGCTTAAATACCCGGTTGTTAAGATTAGATCCTACATAGCCAGCATAGTTAACAATATCTTTGGCTGTGGAAAAGGGTGGTGCATAGCATAATTCCAGATCCTTAAGATCTTCGATGGTTCCACCAAACTTAATCGCTGTTGCAATAACATCAATTCTTTTTGCTACATCACCTTTTCCGATTGCCTGTGCACCAAGTATCTTACCGGTTGGTACTTCATAAAGAAGTTTAACATGCATTGGTGCAGCATCCTGCATGAGGCTCACTTTGTCTGATAATATAATTCTAACAATATCATAAGGAATCTTTAGCTTTAATGCTTGTATTAAAGCTTCATTTAGTCCCGTAGATGCTCCATTATATTCAAACAGCTTGATCACAGAGGAGCCAATATAACCTCGATTTAACGTATTCGTGTGATTAATATGATCTGCAACAGCCCTTGCTTGTTTTTGTGCTGGGCCAGCTAGTGATAACTTAGTCATAGTATTAGTCAGGGCATGATAAACTTCAATGGCATCGCCAATGGCGTAGATGTCCTCATCGTTCGTTTGATAATTTCGATCCACCTTAATAGCACCTGTCTCGCCAATTTCTAGCCCTGCTTCTTTTGCGAGAGTAGTCTCTGGTATCACTCCTATGGCTAGAACTACAGCACTTGCATCGATTGCTTTACCAGACGAAAGTATCACTTGATTCCTCTCAAAGCTCTCTACCGCATCACCAACTATCAGGTCAATCCCATGATCTAGTAACACTTTGTGAAAGATTTGTACCATATCATAATCGAAAGGACGTAAGATTTGATTTGCAGCTTCTACAAGAGTAACATGAAAACCTGCATAGTTTAGATTCTCTGCCACCTCAAGGCCTATATAGCCTCCTCCAACCACTGTAATCTCTTTACGCTCTAATTCTTTAATATATTGGTTTAACTTATCAATATCAACCACATTTCGAACGGTAAACAGCTTTATCTTTTCAATTCCAGGTATGTTAGGAACTATGGGTGCTGCACCAGGAGAAAGAATCAATTTATCATAGGATTCTGTATATGTTTCACCGGTATCTACCTTCTTAACCGTTACCTCTTTCTGCTTTCGATTAATTGCGATTACTTCACTTAAAACTCGAGCTTCAATGTTATACCTATCTAAGAACATCTCTGGATCCATCAGTACTAGATCTTGTGCCTCTTCCACGATTCCACTTAGATGATAGGGAAGGGAACAATTTGAAAAAGATACATGAGGCCCCCTCTCAAACATTATAATTTGATCTTGCTCGCTATATCTTCTTAGTTTTGTTGCTGCTGTAGCTCCTCCAGCCACTCCACCAACAATTAATATCTTTCGCCCCATAATGTTACCTCCTTATTCCTTCTATTATTGCCTCCTCGAACCAACATAAGCTCCCATACCACCAGCTACATTAATAACATCAAAGCCTTGTTTTGTCAGTTCCTTGCTTGCCATATTACTGCGTCCACCCGATTGACACATAAGATAGTAGGTCTTTCCTTTCTCCAAATACTTGTTAGGCTCTTGAATCAAATTCCCCATCGGAATATTCTTTGCCGTTTGAATGCTCCCACTTTTATATTCATAGGGTTCTCTAATATCAATCAAATCAATCTTACCAATTAGCTTGTCTAAATCATTTACATGTATTACTTTGCTATTATCTTTTTTAAGAAAATCAAACATATTTCTACCTCCAAAACTTTCTTACTAGTCATCCATCTGTTGATTATGCGATTTAAGTGTTTCTATACGGTTATTATATCTATACTTAGATTATTATCTGTAACCTTATCACATTCCATTCCTCTGAATAATTAACAAGCAGAACCATTCATTTAAAGTGTAGCTGACAAGCCTCTTGCATTTAAACGTATTGTAACTGAAAAATTTACAAAAAAATATATTTTTTAGGAAAATATTCATTTTACTACTATATTTAATCAGCAAAATAGGGTAAAATAAGGATATACATTTACCTTAAGAGATTGGATGTGAGCCTATGATAAGAAAGAAACTATTATTTCTTTTAACCCTACTGATGATAGTCAACGCCCCGGTACCTGCCCATGCTTCGCAAAAAAAGGATCCTAAAAATATTCTGATACTCAACTCCTACCATAAAGGGTTTACTTGGACGGATGATCAAACGGATGGAATTATTTCAGCTCTCGATTCCACCAAATTAACCCATAATATTTCTACTGAGTATCTAGATTGGAAACGATATCCCACCAAAGAGAGCTTAGAGATATTCTACGAGAGGATGAAACTAAAATATCAAAAAGAAAGAATTGATGTTATCATTTGTACGGATGATAGCGCTTTTTCCTTTGCTACCCAATATAGAAAAGAGTTATTCTCGAATGCTCCTATCGTTTTTTCAGGGATTAATACCAAAGGATTAGAAACCTTAGGCGCAAATGAAACCAATTTCACAGGTGTCCTAGAAATTCTTGACCCAAAAGCTACAATAGAAGCTGCCTTGTCGCTTAACCCTTCAATTGATACCCTCTATCTGATTTATGATAATACAGAAAGCGGTGTTTCTACTGGTATGCTTTGCATTCAAGCTGCACAGGAAGTTGACAGTCGCATTAAGATTGAATCATTGAATCATATGACAAGTTACGAGATTGTTGATTATGTTGAGCAAGCTTCTAAAAATACTATGATTTTAGTCACTACCTATTCAGAAGATATTAACCATCAATATGTTCATCACCAGCTATTTTGTGAAGAACTCTATGCTGTATCACCAGTTCCAATTTATCACATCTATGATTTTGCGAATAACCACGGAATCCTAGGAGGCTACTTAACCAGCGGGCGCTTACACGGTATGGAAGCTGGTAAGCTTGCAATTCAGATTCTTAACGGTAACGATGTCTCCTCACTTCCCATCATACAAAACAGCAGTAACCACTATACCTTTGATTATTCCCTTATAAAAGAATATAAGCTTAATTTGGATGATTTTCCTGAAGATAGTACCTATTTTAATGAGCCCTTCTCATTTTTTAAAACTTACCGCGATCTGGTGATTTTTGTAGCTGTTATCTTCTCCTTAATGCTTTGTTTTACCTTAATTCTACTATTCTATATACACAAAATTAGAGCAATGCAGAAGGTTCTAAAAAATAACAACGAAGAATTGGCACAACTATATGAAGAATTAAC
>JAEYWQ010000030.1 GCA_023428885.1 Bacillota bacterium | reverse complement strand
TCAACTGCAGCAGTATCCGTTGCCATAATTGTAAATCCGTTTACAGTGAATGAACTTTTATAAGAACCTGCAGTAATATCGTCTGCTTTTAACACGATCTTAGTTTCTTCTTCTGGAGTTGTCGGTGTTGGGATGACAATGACTGCTGTATCATCCGCTGCATCAAGTTCAAATGGCTTCCAACTGCCTAAGAAAGCAGTCACAGCCTTCTCAGCGCTAGAAATATCAGTTCCATCAGCCAACTTAGCTGATGTTAATACAGTTGACCAAGCAGCACGATTTGCTGAATTATCTACTCCTTGTAAGCATTCCATAGTTCCATATTCATACATGGAAGAAGATTCACCGCTTAAAGAATTTAACCATGCAACTGGTTCAATCAAAGATTTTAAGGAATCTGAAAAACTAGTTGCTTCAATTATAGTTTTATAGAATACAACTTCACTTGTTCCTGCTTGCCATGGTCTTCCGAAATATCCAGGCTTGGATTCTTTTAAGGAAGCAGTATCAACCCCAGGAGTGGTTGAGGTAACGGTACAATTGTACATCAGATATCCTCTTCCAGAAGCTTGTTGAGCAGCAGTAATATATGCTACATCGCTGGATGCATCACTTGTATTCATCACAAGATCACACTTATAGAATACTGCATTCATTCCACCAAAGATAAAGTCACAAGCACCCATAATCTGGCTCTTGTTAAAGGCAACCTGAGCACCTTTTCCACCATATAAGGTATCCTGTCTACCAACAAATCTACAATTATTAAAGTATACCTGCTTCACATTATCAGCGATTGCAAGAGCTGCCGCTCTTTCTACAAAGGCCTTATCTTGAACTGAGGTATCTCCCACAATTTTAGATCTTTCACCCCTATTGGCTGTCTCAAGTACTAATATGTCATCTGCTTCTTTTTGTGAAATATATTGATTGAATGAGTTCTCAAAGATAATGCCATCTGCTTCAAACCCATCAGCGTACACTACAACGGTTGCATTCCAATAGCTACCATTGGTTGTTCCACTTCCAGGATTATGTGTCGTTAAATATCCATTCGCTCTATTCACGGCCAAGGTATCCGCATTATACTTATTATCTGGCCCCATGCTATAGTAGCTATATCCATGCCCATAATAGGATGTGATTCTTACTGCTCCTGGAGCAATCATAACACCTTTGTTAATTAAGTCTGTAGAAGGAGTAGAACTTGCATTCTTTAAATGTACGTTTGCTACATCAATAACTAACATCTCTTCGTAGTTACCTGCTTGAATCATTACAGTAACGATTTGGTCTTGCGTACGATTCATAGCTCGAATCACATCTAAAGCTTCATTGATTGTAGTATAATCTGCACCACTTGCTCCTACTGTGATAACCTCTCTATAAGGTTCTGGTGAACTAACTACAATGCTAGTTAAATAGGTTTTTGAATTCGTAGCTGCAACACCTTTCAGGGTTACAAGGCCATCCGCGGATGCCGTATAGGACACCGTATCAATCTTAGATGTACTTCCTGAACTTTCATCAACAAGAGTAGCAGCATCATCACCAAACTGAAAGGCTGCAGAATAGCAATAATTAACAGTTACAACATCGCCTGCTTTTACAGGAATCTCAATGGAACTTCCTGCATTCAGTGTAAGATAAGTCTTATCCTCTGCTATTCCAGTAGAAGATAGTCTTAAGCCTAAATAATACTTCTGTCCGGCAATCGTTTCAATTCCTGGGCCTTGCTTGGATGAATTGTAAACTGCAAAATCCCAATTCGTAACTTTATTATAGTTAATTGTTATGGTGCTTGGAGTACCATCTACAATACAATCTGGAGTGAGACCCATTGCATATGGATATGCACCAGTTCCACTAACTTTCACTGAGTATTGTCCATCTCTTAGTTGGATATCAGTAGAATTTAATGGGAAGGAATAACTATATCCAGCCTCATTTATATTAGTAAATGTTATTAGCCCACTGTCTTTTGCCGCTGTATCAATTCCATTTAAAACGACAGTAACTGGGTAAGTAGTTTTCTTTTCAAATACGAAATCTCTTACTCCCTCAGTACTAAAGGAAATGCTATTATCACCAGTTAAAACATAATCATTCAATCCACTTACAAGGATTGCATAGTTTACACCAGCTTCTAAAAGGATCTCATATGAACCTGCTGCATCAACTTTAATCTCTGGTGAATAGAGGTTTCCAGATACAAAGGTTAATTGTAGCTTTGCTAAATCATCAGCAGATAAACCTGTAAGCTGACCTGTGACAGTAACTAAAGATAAACTCTCAACAGTTACATCAAATGTCTTATTACCTTCACCAGCACCAATGGATAACATGTTGCTGGAAGAAATCACATAACCATTTGCATTCAACAGATCTACTTGATATGTATATTGTTCATGTAAGCTCACGCTATAGTATCCATCCACAACGCTTGCACTTATAACTTCATTCGTGCTAGTATTGGTAAAGGCTATCTGATAGCCTGTTAATTCAACTGGTGCAGCTACTACACCGCTCACATTAACCGCTGCTGTATGCTCACGATAGATACGTGCTACTACTAATTTTTCATCCGCGGAATAGATCTTATAAAATCCATCCATTGGAGCATAAAACTTCATAACTTTTGCTAAGCTAGAAGCTCCTAAGTCAAATACCTGTTCAGCAGCTGATCCGTCTGGTGCTTCAACCTTGATCGTAGAATTACCTCCGTTGGATGACACTACCAAGGTTAAGATATCATTCTTTTGTAGTTGAATTCCAAGAAAAACAGCTGATGTTGCTGATGAATTGGAATAGATAAATCCGCTATACGTTGTGAGTCCATCTGCACTTTTTAATGATTTACTATCATAACATGTCAATGCAGTGTTTGTTGTTCTCCAGCGATGAGTTGTTTTCCCACCATCTGCAAATACCAAGTCCCCGCCATCTATGGAAAAACTTAATATACTCTTGCCAGTAGTCCCTGCTGCCACCCCTGGATATAACCCATTGATAATCTCAGCATTCAGCTTATTGTTATACAATTCAGAATTTAGCTGCTCGGCACCAAAATCCCAAACATCTATTTTATCAGTAGTCGATAATTCTTCAGTTGCTGGAAACATACTAGTAACTAATTCATCCTCTTCTTGTGCTATCCTAGTACAACTGATTTCATAAAGTTTAAAGTCTGTTGTAGAAGCTAGCTCTACAAACCCACCCTCCCCTATGTAATGATACTCATAAAAATCTGTGGTCACTGCTTCCGAATTAATATTGTAATTACTATAACCTGGAACGCTTGTAACCCTAATTGTTGAGTTTCCACTTACAGGTATATAAAGTGTAACCCCAACCCCCACTAGAGTATCCCCAGCTTCTGTAGGTGCTACTTTCCCATTCGTGGCATCTACAATCATTCCGTTGAACTCTCCAATAGTCTCCTCAATCATACTACTGTAAGCGCCTTCTTGACCTGCCCGGAAATTCCATGTTATTGTTTGATCACTTTTGTCTTCTAGTTCTGCTGCCTTAGCAATCCTACTAGAAGGGATCATCATTAACATCATGGCTATGATTAATGTAATCGCCACGCATCGCCTCATACCAAAATTCTGGTAACTAAACATACCTTCTCCTCCTTTAATAATTGTGTAAATACTTACAGATGAAACAGAGAGTAGAAAATATACTATATTATAGCCTTTTTCTACAATACTACTTTTAGACAGTGTTAAAATGTAAGTACTTACAATATTATATGTATAAATTTACCTTGAAATGTACAAAATGTCAATACGAGGATATTAATATTTTTCTTAAATTCGTATTTTTGTATATTTCTAATATAAAGAAGCAACATATTATAGTAGAAATCACAAATCGAGATCAATTTTTGTGAAACCATTGACTTTGACTTAACTTAAAGAAGTATGATTAAGCTATCACAAGATTATTAGATACAAAACTGATAAGGAGGTTTTATGATGAATGCACTAACTGATTGTTACAAATTAAAAAATGGAGTAGAGATTCCCTGTATTGGCTTTGGTACATGGCAAACACCTAATGGCGAGGTAGCTGTCTCCTCTGTTCTTAACGCTATAGAAGCTGGATATCGTCACATCGATACGGCACAAGGTTATGGAAATGAAGAAAGTGTAGGCCTAGCAGTAAAGAAAAGTGGCATTGACCGCAAAGAGCTTTTCATTACGTCAAAATTAACAAATAGTGAGCATGGATATGAAAAAACATTAGCTGCCTTTGAACAATCACTTCAAAAACTAGATATGGAATATCTGGATCTATTCTTAATTCACTGGCCGAATCCAATTGCTTTCCGCGATAACTGGCAGGAAGCAAATGCTGGTACTTGGAAAGCCTTTGAAGAATTATACCAAGCCGGAAAGATTCGCTCGATTGGTATCAGTAACTTTCACTCCCATCATATTGAAGAGCTAATGAAAACTGCTACCATAGCACCTATGGTAAACCAGATCAGACTTTGCCCTGGTGACACTCAAGATGAATTAGTGGAATACTGCCGCTCCCAGAGTATTCTGCTTGAAGCATATAGCCCACTTGGTGTTGGTAAGATCTTTGAGATTCCAGAGATGCAAGCTCTAGAAAAGAAATATAATAAATCAATAGCTCAAATCTGTATACGCTGGAGCTTACAAAGAGGCTATTTACCTTTACCTAAATCAGTTACTCCTAGTCGAATCAAAGAAAACACTGACGTATTCGATTTTGAACTGGAAGCATCCGACGTTCAAATGATAGCTGATTTGAAAGGCTGCGTTGGCTTTTCTCACAATCCAGATACGATTACTTGGTAGGTGAACCTTTCGCCATCTTTATATGCAAGCAAGCTTGCTAGCTGTTAGGGGGATTAGCTGTCCCTTTGGTATCAGCTTACTTGCTTGATCGCAAATAACGACTTAACCAAAGGACGGGGTTGTTGACACACTAGTTATGTGTTAGCAACCCCGTCCTCTTGTCGTTTCTCAAACAATTGTGAGATTTCTCAATGATAAAATAATTTTTACATATCTGTCTTAATTCTTCTTTTTTCTATCTTCTTTATAGAACAATAAAATAATCATACCAACCAAAGAGATAATAGCAACCGTTGAATATACCTGCTTAAAACCAGTATTTAAAGTAGTTTGGAACTCTGTTTCGATTGCCTCACTCATGTTATCAATTTCGGTCAGATAGTTTACTTTACTAGTTTCAAATAATTCTGGAATTGATTCTTTCATAATAGTCATTTTTTCAACAACTCCACTCATTTGAAGTTTTCCTTCATTCATTTGAGCGATAGTATCCTTCATTGCATCCGTATTTGGCATACCCTCAATCGCTTGAGTTAATTGTGCTATAAGATCATTCATAGTAGTAATACCAGTATCAATTCCACCTGTAATCATTGCAATAACGCCTGGTGTCATCTGAGAAAACATATATTCAGACATCATTTTGGAATTCTCTGTAATTGTTGTAACATCAGAAGCCTGTAACTTCTCTAAAACTTCCGCTGATAACTGAATCTTCCCACTATTACTACTCATGTCAAATTTAATAGTCTGCATTGCTGTTAAGTCAGGTATATTAACATCTTTAAGCTTATCAGCCATTGCAGGATCTGCTTTTAACTGATTTAACTCCTCATTAAGTTCCTGTGCATATGGAATTGTTGGCAGGGTTACTTCTTGTGGTAGGATCTTCATCACATTTCCCTGTACTGACATGCCTGCATGGGAGATAAAACCAATCATAATTGCTGGCGCAATAGCTGTTCCAATGGATCGAATCAAGGAAACTGTGGCAAGTGCTGAATTGGATTCTTCCAATCTGGTATTATCAAGCATCATATAATTGATTGGAGTTCCCATGGTAAACCCAAGTCCTGTTCCCAATAGTGCTAAACATATGAAAACTGCAAACAAGCTTGGATTTTCTGCTGCATAAAAAATGAGGAATACAGCACCTATGATAGAAGATATAAATCCTACGCTAAGTACCATTTTTGCTCCAAACTTATCAATTAACTTACCCGACAACGGAGCTCCAATACCTGCAAATAAGCCTAGAATAATTACAAAATATCCACCTCTACCTGATGCTACTTTTAATGAGTTTTCAGCAAATTCAGGTACAAATATCATACCCATAAGGACAACTCCGGTGGCAAAAGATATGATAAAAGTGATAATAATTCTAGCATTCTTAAAATACGAAATATTCATTACTGGATCTTCTGCTCTTTTTTCAATAAAAATAAAGATTGGAAGTAACACAATAAAGATAATTAAGAATGGATAAACTGAGGTACTGCCAAAAGTAGCTGCAAAATCAAAATAATCAATGTTCTTAAGTCCATATAGAATGGAAAGCACCATCATTGTTAAAACAGTAATTCCTAAGTAATCAATCTTCTTAACATTCTTCTCTTTGGTATTAGGAAGAGAGAAAAATCCTGCGATAAGGATAAATAAAGTAATAGGAACATTAATATAAAAGATATACTGCCAGTTATGTTGTCCAAAGATATCTATGATTGCACTACCAGCAGAAGCTCCAAAGATGTTAGCTACACCATAAACACCACCAACCAAACCAAGAGCAAGACCTCTTTTTTCTTTCGGGAAGGTAGTACCAAACTCAGCAGTAGCAACTGGAAGTATACCACCGCCACCGATTGCCTGAACCACTCTTGCAATTAGTAACATGGAAAAACTTCCGAAATTTTGTGATAAACCACAGAATAAAGAACCAATACCAAATAACAAGATACTAGTCAAATAAATATATTTTCTACCGTACTTATCAGCTAACTTACCCATAACTGGTATACTTGCTGCATAAGCAAGTGTATATATCGTAATCATCCAGATACCAGTATTGGCATCTACCATCAGGTCATTCTGTATTACTGTTCTGGCAGGTGTTACGATCCCGGTATCAATGGCGCCCATAAAGATACCTAACAGATAAACCGCCATAATTAGTCCAAAACTCATTTTTTTGTTCCTCATTTTAGATAACATCCTCCTTTAAATTCTAGTCCAAATATTTTGCTACATTTACTACCATTTTCCCTGTTAGCTTCTTCACGTAGTCAATATCTTCTTTGCTCATACCTTCATAGACGATATCATTCCACTCCTTATAAACATCATTCATAATGTTTATAAGATCTCTTCCTTCTTGTGTAAGTGAAATGATGTTTTCCCTCTTGTTTTGTGAATTTTGAGCTCTTATAATAATGCCCTTGTGTTCAAGCTTGGTTAGAGATTTGGCTATCATACCCTTGTCAATCATATATCTTTTAGAAATTGTATCCTGACTAACATTGTTATTTGCTGAAAGAAACATTATGATAACCTGTTCTCCAAAAGTTAAATCAAACTCCTTTAACTTCCTTTCTGCGAACGTCCGGCAACAGCGTACAATCATTGACATATTATCCATATCTACTTCTCCTTTTGTGTATACTCCTATTTCTTATAATGTTGTCTCTCGCTACTGTTGTCTAACACCACTATTGTGATTTTACTTATCATAAATCAAAGTTTCATTTTATGCAATGTTTATTTTTCACAATATTATTTTATTATTAGCTGTTGATATAATTATTTTCAATAAACTTTATCTGAGTAAGTACATCACATCTCATCAAATTAACATAGAAAATCCTCTATCTCACTTATATAATAAGGAGATAGAGGATCTTTAGTTTTATTCCCACTTAAAACATTTCACTGCTACAAAGGAACAAATGATCGCAATCACTACCATTACGATAATCGGTAATAGGATATGGTTCATTTCCGTCCCTAAGGTAGCTCCCTTTAGTATTTTAATTCCTTGAGTCAATGGTAAGATATTAACCACTTTCTGCATCGCTGTTGGCATAACTTCATATGGAAGTGTAGCTCCTGAAAAGATTAGCATTGGGAAATACAATACACTTGCCATAATACCGGCAACTTTTGAGTTTTTTGCAATTCCACCAACCATCATTCCGATGCTGAACATGGAAACTATGACTAAACTCCAACCAAGAAGAAAATAAAAGATACTACCCTGCATACTGAAGTTAAAAAATATTGTTGCAATCGCAATCAAAGAGAGCAAGGAAATCAAAGAATACAAGAAATATATTGTTAGCTCCACCAGCAGGATCGTAACTGGACTTATAGGAGTTACTTTAAATCTTTTTAAAATTTGCTTTGCTCTGTAATCCGACACAACAAGAGGCAAACCCATAATACCGCCTGCACAAATTGCAATGGTTGACAACGCACCAAAGGACTGTTGAATGAATGTATAATCTGCTCCTTCAAAAGCAGGTTGATTGCCATAGATAACACCAAGTATCACAAGTACAATGATAGGCATTATAATTGCAAAGATCAACATATCCATACCACGCAGAGATAGTTTCATTTCTGTTTTGAGTAGAGTTTTATATGCTTTCATTTTCAACAACCTCCTCATCTGTAAACCATAGATAGGCATCTTCAAAATTATCATATTTACTTTCTTTCATCGCATCCTCAACTGTTCCATAAAATATCGGTGTTCCCTTTTTCAATATACAGATTTCGTCACACAAGAGTTCCACCTCATCCATAAAATGAGAGGTGAGTAGAATGGTAAGTCCATTGGCTTTTAACTTTTTTAGAATATTCCAAACGTCTCGCCTAGCCCTAGCATCAAGACCTGTAGTAAGTTCATCCAAAAACACAACTTCTGGATTTGGTATTAAAGATAGCACGATAAACAAGCGCTGCTTTTGTCCACCCGAAAGTTCCTTTACCAGAGTGTCCATCTTATCCAATAAAGCAAATTCTTTTAATAAACTCAAGTAATCTGTCGGTTGTTGGTATAAAGACGCAGTTGTCTCACATAATTCTCTAACCTTGATATTCTCCTGATAATGTGCTTCCTGGAATTGTACGCCTACTTTCTCGTAAAGTTCCTTTCGTTTGGTAATCGGGTTCATTTCCAGTACAGAAACTAAGCCACTATCTGCTTTTTTGGTTCCTAAAATACATTCAATACTTGTACTCTTCCCAGCTCCATTGGCACCAAGTAAACCGAACACCTTACCTTTTTTTACTGAAAAGCTTAAATCAATCACAGCTTTTACATCACCGTAAGATTTCGTTAGATGCTCAACCTTGATAATATCATCCATGATATACCCTCCTTTGGCATGAATCTTAACTTTGTTCCCGCGCCGACCGGGTGTCGCGATTTTTGCGACATTTTACCTTACCCGGTTGTGTGCATCTCGGCACGAAGTGCCTTTCAATCATAGGATATTGCGACGCGATTTCCTATGATTGAAAAAAAGTATAACACCAAGAAAGAGTATGGTGTTATACTGGAGGGTTTCACATTTTATTTTTTATACTACTTATTGAAAGGACACCTTAATCGTATCTGAATCCATAATTGTATCCCAGGATTCCAAGTCAAAGATATGAAGTTTGAATTCTAACTCTGTAATATCAGTTACCCCGTTATCTGTTAAGTCCGACTCCATAAATGTCATAGTATCAATCGCCTTTTTCCCTGCTATGATATCTGTAGAAAATATCGGATCAACCATAAATCCATTAATAGATACATCACTAGACTGCACTGTAATGTTATTTTTAGTGTTGTTTTCCATGTATAAATAGACATCGGAACCCCAAAAACTTTCAGAACTATTTAATTTTTTTACAACTACTTTAATACCATCGCTATCGTAGGCAACATACCCTGTATCATCATATGTTTGTTTATACGATGCATCTGCAGAGGTTGTTAAAGTAATCATATCACTTTCAACAATACTATCCCAAGTGTCGCTATCAATCACATTAAGGGAAAACTCAATTTCTTTTATTGTTGTAATACCAGCGAGTTCTAAGTCGGCGGTGAAGAATCCAATCGTGGAATTAGACTTCTTCCCCGTTGCCACATCACTCGAAAACATATTATCAATCATCATACCATTAATAGAGCTGTATCGGGCTTGGACAGTTATATTTTTATTAGAATTATTCTCGATAAGAAGCTCTATTTCCGGTCCAAAGCTGGCCTCTATATTCAGCCCTTTTACGGTTACTTTAATATCGTTTTCATCATATATTACTTTTTCCTCAATTGTAATTTTAGTATTATTTACATTGTCCTTTTCATTCTTTGCATCTTTTGATTTGTCATCTGTTGCTTCATTCACAGGAGCCTTATCATTAACATCACCCATAGACCCACTACATGCTGACAATGATAGAACAAATGTAAAGGCTAATAATATGATTAATAACTTTTTCATAAGCACATCCCTCCAATCATATGATTTTATTGAATCCTGTTACTATGATTTACATATGCATTATGATTTAATCAAAATTAGTATTGAACATATATCCAACTTTTCCAAAAAAAATTAAAAACTGTTGAGATAACAAGCTGCCTCACTTGATAAGTAAAAAGCTTCTTCAATGAAGAAGAAGCTTTTTTGTATCCTGTTATTCCTTTTTATCACTGATCAAGTTCTATTATTTATTTGATTCCTGTCTTAGCTAATATTACTTATTGCCTTTCTTACTACGTTTTCTAATCAAAGCCGTAACTACAGCTGCAAGTACAACTATAAGCCCAATCATGATATAAAGAAGAGTATTATTATTGTTGCCATCTTCTGCTTCTTCAGATGCATCCGTTGATGCAGGAGTGCTTTGATCTTCTAGCTTATCAACAGAAACAGTAGGAGTTTCGACTGGTTTATCTTCCTTTACTAATACAAGAGCTGAAATTGGATCTACCACGACAGAACCGCTATCAACAGACTCAAGTATCTGAGTTCCTGCTTGATTTCCCTTCACGTATACATTCCAGTTACCTTCAGGAATTGCAACAGTAGTAGCATCCTTATTTGCATTAAAGATGACACAGATTGCTTCAGCGCTCTCACCATTTGGAGAGTTATTGATGGTGTATCCCACCACATTCACATCCAGGCCGTCCATAAAGGTTAGATTCGCCTGAATATCTTCAGTCTTTGTCATGCGCAGAGCACTGTGTGCCTTACGGAAGGCAATCAAACCTTTATAATAGTTAAATACTTCTTTATTTGTGCTTACACTATCCCATTTGATACTATTCACTGCATCGGAAGACATATAGCTATTATCAACAAAACCTGCTGTCTCAGAAGGCTTGCTTCGAAGGATTTCTTCTCCTGCTAAGAAGAAAGGTGTTCCTTGGGATGTTAATACAATAGCGCTTGATAAGAGATTCATTTTAATTCTGTCTTCCAAGCTATCCTTTGCATTTGAAATTGCAATTTTATCCCATAGAGTATTATTGTCATGGGCTGAAACATAAGTAATTGTCTGAGTAGGTTCCTTTGCCCAAGGAGCATTGGAATAGTTTACTTTAGAATAATCTACCTGCTTATGATTGGTAGAAGCAACTATGCCGAACTTAATTGTCTCTTCCATGGACGCTTTTCCAGTAGCAAAACCAGTATCC
>JAEYWQ010000346.1 GCA_023428885.1 Bacillota bacterium | reverse complement strand
TACATTCTTTGCATGATTAAGTAATGATGAATTATTAATAAGTTTAGAGTCTATCCTCAACCCATTTTGTTACATAATCAGCGACTTCAGAGACACATTTCCCTGTAATGTCTAAGGTATCAATTTTCTTATTTGATACAATCCCTTGTTCCATAAACCAACGATTATAATCTATGGAACTTCGAATCCATTCTGGATCACTTATATGTCTACCTTCTCGCATCCTTCTTTCTAAATCTTCAGGATTGCAAACTAAAGCTAAGAAATGAATTTCTGCGAAGAATCTGCGATTATATGTATGTTCAAAATGCTCTAAGGCTCCTGCCATAGTCCATAGTAATAGCTTTCCAGCTTGCATAATATTTTTGGATAAAGACATTATTTGCTCTACCCAACTTCTGTAATCTTCCTCTGTATTATGAGGCATAATATTATATAAAAAATCTGCATCTAGAGGAATAAACTTCGTTTCACGCTGAAGTAATTCCTGAGCTGTCGTGGTTTTTCCAACTCCACTACAGCCAGTTAGTACAAATAAGGGCATTTTCTTAAAGTGCCATTGATGTCCGCATTGCTGACATATGATATAATTCTGCTTCTCTTCTATTTGCTTATTCCATTCATAATTTCCGCATTTAGGACATATGCCAATCATGAGCTCCTCCGTTATGAATTAGTATTATTTTTTATGATTCAAATATATGATTCATATATTCTATTAGTTTTTATTCTCAAAAATATAGATGCCTTTGTCGTGAAGCTTCATAAAACATTACAGTCGCAGCACAGCCAACATTAAAAGAACTGGCATAAGAAGTTTCTGCCATAGGTATTGTTGCTAAAATGTCACAAGAGTCTTTAAATGCATTACATAAACCATCGGTTTCGTTTCCTAACATGAATAAAACCGGGCTGGACAAATCCACATCGTAAATTGGATGTTCTTTATGTGCAGTGGTTCCAATCGTCTTAAAGGTTGGATACCGCTTTTTCATACCAGTAATAAAGCTCAAAACCTTTTGTGTTTCAGGAACTCTAACGATCTGCATGTTAAAAAACGAACCCATAGATGAAACAACAACGTCAGGGTCATATAAATCAACTGCATGGCCAGTAATAATAAGACACTCCACACCTAAGGCATCACAAGATCGGATGATTGTTCCAAGATTACCTTTATTCGAAGGTCTGTCGAATAAAGCTATTACTGGATTATTTGATAAAACCAATGTATCTAGGTTATCTTCACGCATAGCAATGATAGCCATAATCTCTGACGTATCTTCTTTTCCACTAAGCTCTTTCATTAATGATTCAGCAAGAATAAAGTTAACGTCTGTTGAAGTACCACTGATGATTCCTTTTGCCCAATCTGATAGAGTATTTTCATTGACATAGAGAAAAGACTTGATTTTCCATCCTTTTTTTACTGCTTCTTTAATATTACGTACACCCTCTACAAGAAATTCTTGATATTTATAACGTTTATTTCTGTTACTTTTTAAAACTTCAAATTTTTGATAGGTTGCATTTTTTGTCATAACTCTTTCGTTTGTCATAATTTATACCTTTCAATGTATAGTTATTACGGAATATATTACCTTAACACAAAGGAGTGTTAAGAACCTCCTTGGACCAAAAGACCTTTCCTCAATGTTCACACCCTATTTTTTATGTGTCTGTTGCATAACAGTTTTCCTCCGAATTTAATTTCTTACCCCTGTAGACCCAGGTTGAAATCGTGTTAATCATGTCTGGAATGTGAAAAGGTTTGCTGATGTAATCATCCATTCCGGCTTCAATGACTTGGTCTTTTATTCCTTTCATCACATGTGCCGACATCGCAATAATTGGGATTTGTTTTAGTGTATGATTTGCTCTTATTCTTTTTGTAGCTTCATAACCATCCATCTCTGGCATTAATAAGTCCATAAGTATTAGGTCATAACTTCGACTTTCAAGCATATCTAAGCATTCTCTTCCATTAACTGCAATATCAGCTTCAAAGCCAAGTTCTTCTAAGAATGTTTTTGTCAATTCTTGATTGAGTGCATTATCTTCTACCAATAGAATTTTAACTTTTTCTGTTTTCTCGCAAAATACCATGGATTCAATGGTTGAATCAGCTTTTTTAATTCTATTGCTAAACATATGACATAATCTATCCTGGATCTGTGAATTGCCCATTGGAAAATAGAACACGCCTTCAATAGGATTATTATCGTGAATATTTTCTAGTATGCTTTCTCTACTACTGCTAACAACTATAATAGGTGGTGAGGAATCCCCTAATTCAATTTTGATTCCTTTGGCAACATTCATACAATCCTCGTTTATAAGGTTCCAGTCAATACCTATTAAATCAACAGTCCCGCTGATCAGAATTCTGCTAAAAGCTTCAGAAACACAATTAGTTACTACTAGCTTACTACCAAAAGGCTTAAGTTGGGTTGCAATCATTGATATCATATCTATATTATCTGATATTAGCATTAGGCTTAAGTCAGTCAGTGGACTTCTCTTATTAGAGTCAGCCGTTTGCTTCTTATCAAGCATAAATTGAACTGTGAATACAAATTGACTGCCCTTCCCAAGGCTAGAATTAACATATATACTTCCACCCATAAGTTCTATGAAACTTTTGGAGATAGCTAAGCCAAGGCCAGTTCCACCATATTTGCGGGTAGAAGTATTGTCAATTTGCGTAAATGCATGGAATAATTTTTTCTGTTCTTCATTTCCAATCCCAATCCCAGTATCTTCAATCGAAAATCTTAAGCTAGCCGAATTTTCACCTAGATGATCTAATACGATGGAAACCTTTATTTCACCTTCTAAGGTGAATTTAATGGCATTATTTATTAGATTTAGAAGGACTTGATAAAATCTCAAAGCATCTCCTATATAAAATTGAGGTATATTAGGATCAATCTCATAATGTAGCTTTAATTGTTTTTCATACAAACTAATACTAACAATATTGGATACATTATATAAGACTTCATATAAATCAAATTCCTTGGATTCTAATTCAATTTTATTTGCTTCTATTTTAGAGATATCTAAAATATCATTGATTACACCTAGTAGATGCTTGGCAGAAAGCAAAGTTTTCTCTACATAATCACTTTGACGACTTGTAAGACTTGTTTGTTGAAGCAGATAATTAAATCCTATGATTGCATTGATTGGAGTGCGGATTTCATGACTCATATTTGCTAAAAATAAACTTTTGGCACTATTTGCAGATTCCGAGCGTCGGTATTCTTCTTCTGCTAACTTTAAGGAAGTAACATCTTCGCTTATTCTAACCGTTCTAAGCATTTCACCATTAATGTCACAAATCATATACTGTTTTGACCAGATATTTTTAACGGTTCCATCTGGTGTTATAATTCTGTACTTTGTTTCAATGTATTCCTGTGTTAATGGAAACTCTTGAATTAATAATTTGCTAGCTACTTCTCGATCTTCAGGATGTAAAGCTTCTAAGTATGAATTGGGTTCATCATATAAACTTTGACAAGACCTTCCCCATACTTTTTCATATGCTTTATTAATGTAGACAACTTGATTATTTTGACGGACACATATCACTACACCCAAGTTCTCAGCAATTTCTCTGAATTTCGATTCACTTTCTTGTAGCTTGCGTTCTCCTAATTTCTTCTTTGTAATATCCTGTACTACACCATATCTTCTGATAAGCTCTCCAGAATCATTCACTTCAAAAGATATCTTGGTTTGTGCCCATACAATGTTATGATTTGAAGTTACTAATCGAAACTCTAACTTCTTTTCATCGTCAGGCTCTTTAAAATATTTTAAGACATTTTCTTTATCTTCCTCATGAACAAGATTAAAAAAATCATTTGGTTTTGGTATGAATTCTTGAGCTTTGAATCCACAGATTCGAAAAAGCTCATCCGTCCAAAAGAATTCTTTTGTCTGAAAATCAAATGCCCAGAAACCAGTATGAGTAATTTCCTGTACAACTTTTAATTGTTCATTTAAAATCTTTTGTGTATCACAGTTTGGCTTTTTACAGAATTCTAGTTCTTCTTGCTGTTCAACCAAAGGCTTCAGTAAACTTTCATTCTTTGTATCTTTTCTGCTAACACTGAATTGATTTTCAAACATACCTACCGCCTTTCCTATTATTTACTAAAACTGTAACATAAATTGTATGTTTATTCAATATTTGACAGAAAATATTATTAGATTTTATCAGATTAGCCCTATAGATTAGAAAATCTATAGGGCTATCATATTGAATATATAAATTTTTGAATTTAACCAAAGATTGATAAGGTTGCAAATAATGCAGCTGCAATGGAAGCAACAAGAGAAACAACTGTAATTTGTGTATTTATGGATGGTCCTGCGGTATCCTTAAAAGGATCACCTACGGTATCGCCAATAACAGCTGCTTTGTGTGCGTCACTACCCTTACCACCACAATTACCAGCCTCAATGTATTTCTTAGCATTATCCCAAAGTCCACCAGCATTGCTCATTAATAAAGCAAGGAATAAACCAGTAACAATGTTACCTGCTAAGAAACCGCCTACCGCTTGAACACCACCTACAAAACCAACGACTAAGGTTACAATAATTGTGGTTAAACCAGCTGGAATTAATTCGCGGATAGCACCGACAGTTGCTATATCAATACATTTCTCATACTCTGGAGTGACCCCTTCCTTACCTTCACGAAGACCAGGAATTGTATTAAACTGTCTATGAATCTCATCTACCATCTTCTGAGAGTTACGGTTTACACCCATCATTAACATAGCTGAGAATACAGCAGGAACACCAGCACCCACTAAGGTACCGAAGAATACTAGCGGATCCATCAGATTAAAGGAGATAATCTGTCCTGTTGCAGATTGAACAATTTCTTGGAAGGCTCCTAAGAGTGCAATTACTGTTAAACCTGCTGCTCCAATTGCGAAGCCTTTGGTAATAGCTTTCGCTGTATTACCTGCAGCGTCTAGCTTATCGGTTGCTTCCAATACATCATCTCCCAAGCCACACATCTCTGCAAGACCTCTGGCATTATCAACGATAGGGCCATAAGCATCATTGGAGATAATCATACCAACGATGGAAAGCATACCGATTGCTGCCATAGCGATACCAAACATAGGATAATTTCCACCTAATGGTTCACATAATTTATAAGCACCGAGTGCTGCAACACCAATACCGATTATGGATGGCATAATGCTTAATAAACCATATGAAAATCCAGATAGAATGGTAAAAGCAGGACCACGTTCACAGGATTGTGCAACCTTAGCTACAGGTTTCTTATCATCACCTGTAAAGAATTCACTAGTAACACCAATGACAACACCTACGATCATACCAAGTGCGGATGCACCCCATATGCGGATATTAAATTCTGGAGTTAATAAGGTAGCAACTAAGGTTAGTACTAAAAAGATTCCACAGGTAAGATAGGTTCCGCCATTCAAGGCCTTACCAGGATTTCCTGATTTACCAACACGGGCAAAAAGCACACCTATAATTGATGCTAATAAGCCAAGGGCTCCATAGCAGAAAATCATCTCAATTTCACCAAGTGGTAATGCCACAACCATAGCGGCAGCTATAGAAGCTACGTTTGAGTCGAATAGATCGGCACCCATACCAGCAACGTCACCAACGTTATCGCCAACATTATCCGCGATAACTGCTGGGTTACGAGGATCGTCTTCTGGAATTCCTAATTCTACTTTACCAATTAAGTCAGCCGCAATATCTGCTGTTTTTGTAAATATACCACCGCCAGCTTTTGCGAATAATGCCATGGAGCTAGCTCCAAAGCTAAAGGTCATAACTAAGTCAGGATTTCCTGTACATAAGTGAATGATAGCCGCTCCAGCCAAAGAAGAACTAACAACAGCCATACCCATAACCGCACCACCACGGAAGCCTGCCATATAGGAAGGTGCTAAGCCTTTACGCGCCTCTGAGGCGGCACGAACGTTGGCAATTGTTGCGATGCTAATACCAATAAAACCTGCAAGACCGGATAAGAAAGAACCAATAACATAAGTAAGTGCAGCGAAGATGTTATCTGTAACATTACTCTCCCAAATTGGCTTTGGGAAGATTAATATTATGATCAGAAACACAACAGCAACAAAAATGGCTAATATACGGAACTCACTTTTTAAAAATGTAAAAGCACCTTTACGAATTAGCCCGCCGATATAAGTAATATTTCCTTCAGCTACAGGAAGGTTCTTAACCCACCTGTAAAAATAAGCAGCAACACCTATGGCTAATGCTGCAATGACTAGTGAAATAATAGTCCAAGTCATATTTTATTCCTCCTGTCTGATTTTTGGCGTTTGCAAAACGCTACAGCCCGTACCTTTCATGATTCTTTCTTTAGTTTCGCAAGCGTCTATTTTTGCTAACATTTTCCTTCTAATTATAATCTTTTCCAGTGAGTTTGTAAATAGACCTAGCGATAAAATTTATACAAATCGCACAATAAATATAAAAAACAGCACGAATGTTGTACAAGTTTAACAAGAAAATAACCTTGTTGTCGAAGTCAAAAGTTCGATGACAAGGTTA
>JAEYWQ010000335.1 GCA_023428885.1 Bacillota bacterium | reverse complement strand
AAGTAGAGGCGATATTGCTATAGAATCTCGCTTGATGATAAAAGTCCTTCTGTTCACTTGCCAAATTCATGCCAGCAAAATAGTAATCAAATGCTTTCTGTTCATCCCCTAATTTGGAATAAATAATCCCGATCAGCTCATGATAGAGGATCATCAGCTCCACATCTTTTAATGATGTTAAAAGTTCCATACCTTTTAAGAGGTATGCTAAACTTTGCTTATACTTATGCTGACGCAAGCGCAAATCACCAAGATAAAACAAAGCCCATACCTGTCCCTTAAAATCTCTTCGCTTCATGGAATACTCCAGTAGCTCGTAGCAGATTGTCTTTATGGCTTCGGGTGTTTTATCTTGTCCACTTTTTAACTCATGAATTAATTCTAATGAATATGAATCCAGCTTCATCAAATTACCTTCCTTATCTTACTACAAATTACTATATGTTTCGCCAAGATACTTAAGATAGCAATCGACTATATTCACAGTCGAGCAATGATATAACATTCTAGCACCTACTACATCTTCTATTTCATTAAAGATCAAGGAGTAGTCATCTCCGATAATAAAGTCAATTCCAACCAAATCAAAGGTAAAGTGATCAATAATCTTATAAACTCTCTGCTTTTGGTCCTCGGATAAGTGATATTCCTTTACCTCACCACCAAGAGAAAAATTGGCTTTAAATTCACTCCTGGAAGTTCTTAAGACTGCAGCTAAGATTTCTTTTCCTAACACATACACTCTCAAGTCTTGATGGTGTTTCCCTATCAAAGGCTGAATAACAAAATCAGATGATGTTTTAGAGAGTATCTCATTAAGAACTGGCTGCATATTACCAAGAGCTGGATCAAGTAAGAATACCTCTTGACCACCATGTCCATCAACGGTTTTAATTACAGTCTTTTCGATTCGTTTCTCCATTACATCATGTAAACTATCACGCCTGCAAAATAAAGTCGGAATCATTGGAAGTTTTAGTTTTGCTATTTCTTGATAGGTTCTTGCTTTATGATTACATATTTCTGATATTATAGATGAATTTACCACATGAATTCCAGATAATTCAAGATGTTTTGATAAGTAAGGATCAATCGTTCTTACAATAGCTAATTTAGGTTTAGCAAGCTCCTGTCCATTGACTAATACCTGATTTCCTCGCTCATCGCAAAGCAATGTCAAACTTTCTGTTAAGATTAAGGATATATTCAAATTGTACTTTGCAGCAAATAGTTGATATTGTTCTATATACCAAGCGTTTTTCTTACTGTCTTCCTCCCGATAAACCAACCAAACGTCCATGTATCCCCTTTCTGTATAGATACGCATATTATGATTAACGTATTAAAGCATTTTACTAGCCAAACCCGATATTAATCTAAGAAAGAAGCTTCACAATATATTCCATGATTTTTTGTGCCGTGTTTACCCTTGTACAGTCGTAGATATTCTTGAAATGGGCATTTGAGTTCACTTCACAGACAAGCGGCTGATTATCCTTCCCAAATAAAAGATCCACACCACCATACGTTAAGTTAAGTAACCTGCAGCACTGAATTGCTAGGGCGATCTCCTCTGATGTGGGCTCATAGGCTTTCATCTTCCCACCGTTGGTGATATTCGCACGAAAATCTCCTTGTTCCGAATAGCGATACATGGATGCAACTACCTCGTCACCTACCACTTGTAATCTAAGATCTCTGCCTGAACTTTCTTTGATAAATTCTTGATATAGCATGGGTTTAGCCCCAATCATACTTACTAATTGTACCAAATCATCCTGTGTTTGTGCAAGATATACTTGAGCTCCAAAGGATCCAAAGCACTCTTTTACTACCATTGGAAATGCTAACTCCTCCATTACGATATCTAAGAAGTTCAAATTAGTGTAACCTATATTTTGATATGTCATGGGTGACAATACAGTTTTTGGCATAGGGACGAAATTTTTCTGTAAGATGAGATGAGTCCTAGACTTATCATCACAATTAGCGATCGATTCAGAGCTATTAAACACAGGGATTCCAAAGCTCTCTAAAAACATTGCAAGCCGTATATCTTTATCCCAAAACAATACAAAATCTGGTCTACGGTATTTTAACTTGAACTCTGAGGTCAAAGTAACTAAACACTGTGCATTCGTCATCGTAAGAAGATCAATCCCCTGATCTTTGGCTGCTTCTTGGAGCCATATGGTGTGCTCACTAAACTTATTCGTATTTAAAAACTCATTAACAATTAACCATGCAAACATACTTGTTCTCCTTATTCAGCTCCCATTGGCTTCGTCAAATGCCATTGCATTATCAATACACATAATATTTTTGGCTACCTTCATTCTAGCAATTCTATAAATATGATTCTACAAAATCGACTACATATTCTAACCAAGGGTAGAACATGTAGTCGATTTTCTGCTAGACATATGACACCAATTGTTAACCCATGATATGAGCCTTATACGTACTCATCCACGTACTGCTCAAATTCTTCCAATGACATTAATATCTTGCGTGGCTTCGTCCCTTCTTCTGGACCTACTACACCAGCATCTGCCAGCTGTTCCATAATACGAGCAGCACGGTTGAAACCAATCTTGTAAACTCTCTGTAGCATACCAATGGAGGCTTTATCCTTTTCAATAATAAACTTACCCGCTTCGATAAAGTAATCATCTCTTTCATTGGCACTTTGGCCACCTGATGGTGATATACTTTGAGCAGCCGAGATCTTATTGCTAATCTCATCACTATAACTATGCTGTGTTCCTTGACTCTTTAAGAATTCTACCACAGCACTTACCTCTTTGTCTGATACAAAAGCACCCTGTACACGAACTGGCTTTGGATATCCGCTTGGGAAGAATAACATATCTCCTTTACCTAGTAATTTCTCAGCACCAGATCCATCAATAATGGTTCTTGAATCGATAGCAGAAGAAACTGAGAAGGCAATTCTTGACGGTACATTTGCTTTAATTAAGCCTGTAATAACGTTAACAGAAGGTCGCTGGGTTGCGATGATTAGATGCAGACCAGCAGCTCTTGCCATCTGAGCCAGACGGCAGATAGCATCTTCTACTTCACCAGGAGCAACCATCATAAGATCTGCTAACTCGTCAACGATAATAACAATCTGAGGGAGTTTCTGATATTGTGGATCTCCCAGATGTTCTACTTCTTTCACCCTCTCATTATAACCCTTTAAGTCACGAACTCCCAGATCTGCGAATTTCTTATAACGATCTGTCATCTCCATTACAGCCCAGTTTAAGGCTCCGCTTGCTTTCTTAGGATCAGTTACTACTGGTACTAGTAAGTGAGGAATCCCGTTATATACACTTAACTCAACAACCTTAGGATCAACCATAATTAATCGAACATCTGCCGGATTTGCTTTATATAGGATACTCATGATCAAGGTATTAATACAAACTGATTTACCAGAACCCGTAGCACCTGCGATCAATAAGTGTGGCATCTTTGCAATATCAGTTACCACCGCTTGTCCACCAATATCTTTACCCACTGCAAATGCGAGATCAGAAGAATGTGATGTAAATTCCTTCGTTTCTAATAATTCTCGCAGCATAACTGCAGAGTTTTCCTTATTCGGAACTTCAATACCCACCGCCGCTTTTCCTGGAATCGGTGCCTCAATACGGATATCTGCGGCAGCAAGGTTTAACTTAATGTCATCAGCCAGTGCCGTAATCCTACTAACCTTAACCC
>JAEYWQ010000306.1 GCA_023428885.1 Bacillota bacterium | reverse complement strand
CCCCTGCTGAGAATGCTTGAGAAATTTAGCGATGTCATTCTCGGCATAGGTGACACCGCGCAACATGCTAAGGTTCGGATAGGTGCGGGAAATGAGCTCATGGAATCCTCGTAGCACACGGGTCTGTGCATCTTCGGAACCGATCTCAATGTCACCTCCTGCCACCACCAACTTGGCCTTGCTCATCAAGCTTTGAGCACGCTGCTGTAGTTCGGCATACCGTTCCCGGTTCTGGAAGCCCTTGTCCGTCAGGATGCGTTTGACGGCCTCCTGTTGCGTGATCGAGATATTCTGCCGGATGTATTTCTCCGTCCGTTTGTACATGAGCATGTCGCGAACAAGCCGTTCATCTGCTGGCATCAGGACTAGCAGTTCGTCACGCCCCATGCTCTGCATCCGCAGAGTGGACTCGTTTTCGGCGTTTTCATGGAACGGACTGATGACATGAATGGCCAACTCGTACTCCCGCCCGTGCAGTCGGTCATCGAGCTTTCTGGAAAATGGGTAATCCTGGCCATTCTCGTCGTAGCGGATCTTCCTATGCTTGATGACGTGGTCGAAAACGATCTTCTCAAGTTCGGCGGCAATGTCTGACGACTCAACTTCGGTATTCTTGATTTCCTGTTCGACGTCCTTTTCCTCGTCGGTCAGGTATTCATACAGTTCGCCATTGCGCTGCACGTAGGTTTGCTGTTCGAGAAGGCTGAGGGCTTCTTCGACTTTTTTCCGAAGAGCAGGTAGATCCTGATTGAATCCGTCCAGCATCAGGACGCACAGGTTGCGAAGGGTCGGCTTGAATTCCTTGACGTATTTGACCAAGAAGAGCGTTTTCAACAGCCGGATCGCAAAGGGGCCATCCAGATGGTTTTCAGCCTGGATGATGGCCCGCTGAATATTGGACTTCAACGCGGTGCGGATGCCCTCAAACATTAGGTCGAAGGTCGCCAGCTGACCAATTTCATGCCCCCCGATCTGAATCGCAACTTGCTGGAACACACCGAGCATGGAGCGTTCACCTACTGAGCTGTGCTTGCCCTCAAAGGCATTATGCTGCGACAGATTCTGAATAGCCGACTGGAACAGCGCGAACTGGTACGGAATGAACGGATAGCAGTGGATAAAATGATCCTGATCCTGATAGTTCCTGTAGGTTTGCGAGCCGTCGGCAAAGTCGAACAGGGTCTTAAAATTGTTGGACTGCGCGTAATAAATATCCGAAAGTAGACGAACGCCTTCTTCGGTTTTCGTCAGCAGACGCTTCTGGATAACCTCTGCCACATCGGCGCTGGTCAGCTTCATGCGGTTGGCGAACCGAGCCTGGATCTTTGAAAAGTCGTTGCCTTGCTGTTTGCCCATCTCGCCGACAACAGTCCCCATATCTTCTTGGGCGGTCACGATGACCCATGCGCGGCCCCTGCATTTGGTGGCCATACTCTCGGCGATGGTCTGGAGGTTGGTCATTAGCTTGATGTTTTCAGCGATGTACTGACCGACCTCATCAACAAAGAAGTTCAGACGGAAATCAGGCGGTTGCCGCTCGATATACGCATGCGCCTGTTCAGCGAAATCTTCGATGGAGACACGATACTGGCTGCGGTATTTATCGAGTATCCCCATGGCCGATGCCTCGTCACCACCGGTTGCCTGGGCATAGGCTTTGGCAATATTTTTCGCCTCCAGCAGAGCTTGCTCGCGGCCCTTCTGCCATGTTCTCCCCGCAGTGGATTCATAGGCCGACTTGAACTTATCATAGAGGCCACGGCTGTCGAGATCGCGCTCGAATTGGGCGATGTGCCCCTGCTTGCCGTAGTAACCGCACATCTCGTCAAAGACCTTGACGAAGACCGCGAGGAGCGCATCGATCTGAGTCTTGCTGATGACGTCAGCTTTCTGGTCGATGTTGAACAGAATGCTTTTCGACGGGATGGCGACTGCTCGCTTGAGATCACCGCGAAGGATTTCGTTGTCGCCACACTTGGGCAGGAACAGGTCAAGAGCTGAGGCCCCGTCGATCTGCCGGTTTTCGAGCAAGAGCGCCAGCATCTTCAACAGGTGGGATTTACCTGACCCGAAGAAGCCGGAAACCCAAACGCCGTTGGCACCTTCATAGTTGTTGTAGGCATCAAGAAAGGACTCAAGCCGTTTCTCGACTTCGTTGGTCAGTACGTATTCTTCAATTTCGAGGCGAAGGCTGGCTTCATCGTCAGCTTTGATGACCCCTTCAATCGGGCGGTCAACTGGCTTGTTAAAAATGGTCTTGAGAGTCATCACGCTTCCCTCGTTTATACTTCGCAGTGAAAGATGTTGAACGCCCGGTAGTACTTGTCGTCATGCAGCCTTCCGAAGAGATCGAGCGATGCTCCAGACTCCAGGGAGTGGGTGTAGGCTCCCGGGAAAAACATGACGGTCGGCTTTTCTTTCGCCGTGCTCTGCAAATTGTTCAAGACGTTGTGCGAACGGATATAGGGGAACACCTCGCCAACGCCGGACAGAAAAAGAACCTCGAAATCGGTGCTTGCCAGTTTGGCCGCAATCGCCGGAACAAGGTGCGCTTCGGGGTCCAGCACGCCCTGCAACAGTTCTTTGAGCTGCTCTTTGGAGACGGAATCCTCCATTTCGACAATCTGCTCCCAGATGTCACGCTCTTTGAGAATTTCTATCGAAAGGTCATACAGGTTGATTTCCAGAATCCGGACACCGGCCTGCTCAAGGCGATTAACCAGCTGACGCTGGAGCCGCTCCATTTCAACAGACTCTTCCGGCTTGTAAGGGCAGATAAAGAACGGGACCTCGTTGCCGAGTCCTTGCTTATTGAGAAAGCGCTGGCCCGAGATCACTGCAAAGAGATGCTGAAATCTGTCCTGCATCGGCATTCTGGCTATATCTGCTGTCACCGCTTCATCCCCTTCACATCGGATTCAAATACAGGGAAGTGCAAAATATCCCTGCGGCTGCCTTTATGGATCAGACCCAGTAGTCTCGGACTGAGCATGGCAGCGTGTATCA